>CAXSEU010000165.1:7328-7613 GCA_964236485.1 uncultured Lichenihabitans sp.
TCGCCAGGGAAGCGAGATCGCCGTAATCATCCATTCCCACGGTATCGTAGTGGCCGGTCAAGACGACCGTCGCCCGCCCCCGGCCCCGCACCAGCATCGCGATGCAGTGCCGATCGTCCCCGGGCGCGACCGGAAAGGTCCAGACCTGGCACAGTCCCCTCAAGGACGGCGCGGTGCGGAGGCGGGAGGCGAGCCAGGGCCCAAAATCAGCCTCGCCACGGGTTCCCGTGACGCTCGGTTGCCGCGTCATGGCGAGCGCCCATGCGCGCGCCGAGGCGGCGAGGC
>CAXSEU010000166.1:0-7482 GCA_964236485.1 uncultured Lichenihabitans sp.
GAGCAGCAGAAAAGCCGGCGCTCGCGCAACGTCGCCATCGCGCTGATCATCCTGGTCTTGGTGGCCTTGGTCTACGTTTTGACCATCGCCAAGCTCGGCGGGCACGTCGGCGACCGGATGATGTGATCCCGTGCCGATGCGCGAGACCCCCGAACATTACCGCCGCCGGCATCGCGCCACCGCGCTCGCCGTCCTTTCCCTGGTCGCACTGATGGCCGGAATGGCTTATGCCGCGGTGCCGCTCTATCGGGCGTTCTGCCGGGCCACGGGTTATGGCGGCACCCCCCAGGTCGCTGCCGGCTCCTCGCACGCGACCGGCACCCGCACCCTCAACGTGCGCTTCGACGCAAACGTGGCTCCCGGGCTCCCGTGGACGTTCGAACCCGAGCAAGGGGAAGTCGCGGTCAAGACCGGCACGACGACCACCGTCTTCTACAAGGTGACCAGCCAGGCCGACCATCCCACATCAGCCAATGCCCTCTACAATGTCTCGCCCGATGTCAGCGGGTTCTACTTCGACAAGATCGCCTGCTTCTGCTTCGACGAGCAGCACCTCGGGCCGCGCGAGACGATGGAACTGCCGGTCGTGTTCTTCCTCGATCCGGCGCTGGAACGCGACAAGAGCATGAGCGGCGTGGATACGCTGACGCTCTCCTACACGCTGTTCGCCGCCAAGGCGGCGCCTGCCGTCGCGGCCGCTTTGCCGTCGCCGGGGAACAGAAGCGCCCCCGTGCCGAAACTTTGACCAGACATCGGCGGCGCCTTGACCGGCGGCGGTGAACCGGGCAAGTCCCGAAAGAAGCCTTTACAGGGAAGACGCCATGGCTGACGTCCACGCCAAGCCGAACCACGACTACCACCTCGTCAGTCCGAGCCCGTGGCCGCTGGTCGCCTCGGCGAGCGCATTCGTCATGGCGCTCGGCGGCATCGTGTGGATGAAGAACCTGCCCTGGGGCAGCCTGCATCTCGGCCCCTACATCTTCGGCGTCGGCCTCATCGGCGTGCTCTACGTCATGCTGGCCTGGTGGACGGACGTGCTGCACGAAGCGCAGTCGGGCGACCATACGCGCGTGGTGCAGATCAGCCATCGCTACGGCATGATGCTGTTCATCGCCTCCGAGGTGATGTTCTTCGTGGCGTGGTTCTGGGCCTATTTCAATGTCGCCCTGTTCCCGAGCGCCGCTAACCAGTTCCTTCGCACGGCCTTCACGGGAGGCGTATGGCCACCGAAGGGTACCGCGGTCCTCGACGCCTTCCACCTGCCGCTGTTCAACACGCTGATCCTGCTGACCTCGGGGACCACCATCACCTGGGCCCATCACGCCTTGCTGCACAACGACCGCAAGGGCCTCAAGGCGGGGCTCGTCCTCACCGTCCTCCTCGGGGCACTGTTCACCAGCGTACAAGCCTATGAGTACGCGCACGCGGAATTCGCCTTCAAGAACAGTATCTACGGCTCGACCTTCTTCATGGCGACGGGCTTTCACGGCTTCCACGTCCTGATCGGCACGATTTTCCTCCTCGTATGTACGCTGCGGGCCTACGCCGGCCAGTTCACCCCTCGCCGCCATCTCGGATTCGAATTCGCCGCCTGGTACTGGCACTTCGTCGACGTGGTCTGGCTGTTCCTGTTCATCTGCATCTATGTCTGGGGTTCCTGGGGTGTCGTGGCGGAATCCGCCGCCCCAACCTGAACGCGCGGCCGTGCAGGCATGACGCATCGCGGCCTTCGGGTCGCGGTCCTTGCCCGGGCCGACAGGGATGGAGCGCCCGATGGAGCACGAATACCCGCCCGTTTCAGCCTATTCCACCGGACTTTCCGGCAAGTGCCCGCGGTGCGGTGCCGGGCGTCTCTTCGCGGGCTTCATCACTCTCGCGTCCCGTTGCGACGCCTGCGGCCTGCCGTTCGACTTCGCCGCCTCCGGCGACGGACCGGCGGTTTTCGTGTCCTTCACGGCAGGCCTCATCGTCGTCGGCCTCGCCCTGGTGCTCGATATCTTCTACGAGCCTCCGATCTGGGTGCATCTCTTGATTTCGCTGCCGCTCGTCCTCGTTCTCTGCCTCGGGTTGCTGCGACCCCTCAAGGGGCTCCTTATCGCCTTGCAATATCGCAACAAGGCCGCATAGGCCGGAGCCTTTCCTGACCGCGCCCATCGTCAGCAGAGCCCGAGCGTCCTTATCGCGGGAGATCCTCGTCCCGACGATCGCCGCCGCCTTGGCGCTGGCGTTGCTGATCGGCCTCGGCGTATGGCAGTTGCGGCGCCTCGCCTGGAAGGAAGCTCTGGTCCGCACCATCGCGGAGCGGACGACCGCGCCGCCGGCGGCGCTGCCGCCCGAGTCTGACTGGGCCACCTTGCGTCCCGCGGATTACGCCTATCGGCACGTCGCGCTCGTCGGCACATTCGACCACGGGCACGAAGTGCATGTGTTCCGGCCTCTGGAGAGCGCGAAGGGCCCGGCGCACGGGGTTGGCGATCTGATCCTGACCCCGCTTCGGCTCGCCTCGGGGGCCGTCGTCATCGTCAACCGAGGCTTCGTGCCGGCCGACAAGATCGATCCATCGACCCGGCCCCGGGGGCAGGTGGGAGGACTCGTGACCATCACCGGCCTCATCCGCGAGCCCGAGACCCGCAACCCCTTCACCCCCGCCGATGATCCGGCTGGGCGCCAGTGGTTCACGCGCGATCCCCTCGCCATCGCGGCGGCGGAACATCTGGAGCGGGCCGCGCCATTCAGCGTCGATGCCGACGCCTCGGATGTTCCGGGTGGCCTGCCGCAAGGCGGCGAGACCGTGCTGGAGATTCCCAACAGCCACCTCTCCTATGCCATGACCTGGTTCGGGTTGGCGGCGGGGCTCGCCGGTGTCTCCGCCTTCTATGTCGTCCAGCGGGTGCGGGTTTTCAGGCATCGACGGGAGATGATGGCCAGGGCGGATCGGAGCGATCGGGACTTTGTCATCGACGCCGCGAAGACGGAGGTGGCCTTAAATGGCCAGATCATGTCGAGGAATGTTCTCACGGAGGGCTATGTCCGCAAGGGGGGAGTGAACGGCCCGACCAGCCTGGCTCAGCGCCCGCCGCCGCCGGCGGCATTCAGACCGGGCGCCTCCGGCGGTGGCGGCGCCCCGGGGACCGGCCCCACGCCGGCTGAGATCGGGCCGCCCAAGCAGCCGCGCTGATCGTTCGAGACTGAGGCCGCGTGAGGTGGCGGGCTCGTGGAACCTCGAAGCATGCTGTCCAAGTCGGTGCAGACACCATAATCGGTTTTACGCTCCCGAAATTCTATGGGGTGCGCTCGGGGCGCAAAGGCCGTAAAACCGTCGGCGCCACGTCCGCCCATAGGAACAGCGATCTTGGACTATCATTCGACCCGTGGAACTGCGCCCGTTCTCAGCTTCGAGGGGGCGCTGCTGGCCGGGCTGGCGCGCGACGGCGGGCTCTACGTGCCGGGCGAGATCCCGAAGCTGCAGCCACACGAGATCGCCGGGTTCGCCGGCCTGCCCTTCGCGGAGGTTGCCGCACGCGCCATCGCCCCCTTCGCGGACCCGAGCTTTTCTGTCGACACCCTGCGGCGCATGGCGGGCGAAGTCTATGCCGCCTTCCGCCACCCCGCGGTCACGCCGCTGACCCAGCTCGGCCGCAACCTCTTCGTCCTCGAACTGTTCCACGGCCCGACGCTGGCGTTCAAAGACATAGCCATGCAGCTCCTCGGGCGTCTGATGCAGGAGGCGCTGGCCCGGCGCGGCCAGCGAACCACCATCGTGGGGGCCACCTCGGGCGACACGGGAGCGGCCGCCATCGAGGCCTTCCGGGAACTGTCGTCGGTCGACGTCTTCATCCTCTATCCGCACGGCCGGGTGTCGGACGTCCAGCGCCGCCAGATGACCGGCGTCGAGGCGCCGAACATCCACGCCATCGCGCTCGAAGGTACGTTCGACGACTGCCAGGCCGCCGTGAAGGCGCTGTTCAACCACCATGCCTTCCGGGACGCCTTCAACCTGTCGGGCGTCAATTCCATCAACTGGGCGCGCGTCGTGGCCCAGATCAGCTATTATTTCGTCGCCGGGGCAGCGCTCGGGGCGCCGCATCGCAGAACCTCCTTCGCGGTGCCGACGGGCAATTTCGGCGACGTCCTGGCGGGGTCGATCGCCAAGGCCATGGGCCTGCCGATCGAGCGCCTGGTGATCGCCACGAACGAGAACGACATCCTGGCCCGCTGTTTTGCCTCCGGCACCTACGAGGTGCAGGGCGTGCGGCCCACGCGATCGCCTTCCATGGACATCCAGGTCTCGTCGAACTTCGAGCGCCTGCTCTTCGCCGCCTATGACCGGGACCCGGAGGCGGTCCGCCGCCTGATGGCCAATCTCGCCCAGTCCGGGCGGTTCTCGGTCGATGCGCCGCCGCTCGCGCGGATGCGGGCCGAGTTCGACGCTGTTCGGATCGACGAAGCGCAGACGGAGGCGGAAATGGCCCGCGTCTTCAGGGAGACGGGCCACATCCTCGATCCGCACACGGCGGTGGGCGTCGGTGCCGCGCGCGGCGCCCTGGCGCGCGACCCCTCGACCCCGATGGTGGTACTCGGCACGGCACACCCGGCGAAGTTTCCGGACGCCGTGGAGCGCGCCACCGGGCAGCGCCCGGCCCTGCCGGCCCATATGGCGGACCTCCTCAAGCGACGCGAACATTTCACTGTCATGCCGAACGACATCGCGGCCCTCGAAGGCTTCATCCGGGCCCGGGCCGGCCGCGACGCGGGAGCGGCCGCGTGAGCGTCAGGATCACCACGCTGCCCTCGGGCTTGCGCATCATCACCGATGCCATGCCCCATCTCAAGACCACCTCGCTCGGCATCTGGGTCGGCATCGGCTCGCGGCACGAGACCGAGGCCGAACACGGCTTGTCGCACTTCCTCGAACACATGGCCTTCAAGGGCACGCGCCGGCGATCGGCCCGGCGCATCGCCGAGGACATCGAGAGCGCCGGCGGCGACCTCAACGCCGCGACCTCGACCGAACAGACCGCCTATTACGCCCGCGTGCTCGCGGCCGACACCGGGCTGGCGCTGGACATCCTCAGCGATATCGTCACCGACAGCCTCTTCGACCCGGCCGAGATCGAGCGCGAAAAGGAGGTGGTGCTCCAGGAACTCGGCGCCGTCGAAGACGTGCCCGACGACCTCGTCTTCGAGCTCTTCACCGCAACGGCCTATCCGGATCAGCCGATCGGCCGGCCCATCCTCGGCACGCCGGAGAGTGTCTCACGCTTCGACCGGAATGCGGTCACGGGCTTCATGACGCAGCGCTACAGCGCCGGGGAGACCATCGTGGCGGCGGCCGGAGCGGTCGACCACGATCGCCTCGTCGCCGAGACCGCCTCGCGCCTCGACGCTCTGGCGCCCGTCGCCGGCCCGCCCGCCCGGCCGGCCCGCTACGCCGGCGGCGACGTCCGGCTGAAGCGGAAGTATGAGCAGGTGCATGTGGTGGTGGGCTTCGAGGGCGTCTCGTTCCACGACCCGGACCATTACGCCACGCACATCTTTTCCCACGCGGCCGGGGGCGGCATGTCCTCTCGCCTGTTCCAGACGGTGCGCGAGGAGCGCGGCCTCGCCTACGCGATCAACGCCTTCGACTGGGCCTATGCGGATTCGGGCGTCTTCGGCTTCTATGCCGCGACCTCGCCCCGCAACGTCGCCGAACTGATGCCTTTGGCGCTCGACACCCTGGCCGAGGCCACCGAGACCCTCCGGTCCGACGAGGTCGAGCGCGCCAAGGCGCAGCTCAAAGTGTCGCTGCTGGTGGCGCTCGAATCCTCCGGCGCCCGTGCCGAGCAGGTGGCTCGCCAGCACCTCGCCTTCGGGCGCATTCTCGACGCCGACGAAATCCAGCGGCGCATCGACGCCATCACGGTCGAGGACGCGCGGCGGGTCGGCCGCGCCATGCTGAGGACCGCTCCGACGGTTTCGGCCGTGGGGCCGGTGAAAGGCGTCTACACCCCGGACAAGGTGTCGGAGCGGCTGGGTCTGGGGCGAGGGATGGATAGAGGCGAGGTCATCGGCATCGGGCGGAGCGCCTGACGTGGCGCTGTTCCGGCTCGGCCCCTCCTATGACGCCTCGACGATCGTGCGCGGCAGCGGTGTCTACCTGCGCCCGGCCGAGATGCGCGACTTCGACGAATGCGCGGCCTTGCGCGAGCGCAGCCGGGGCTTCCTCGTCACGTGGGAGCCGGTCTGGCCCGCCGACGACCTGACCCGGGCGGCGTTCCGGCGGCGCCTCCGCCTGCATGGCGACGAGATGAGCCGCGACGAGGCCTACCCGTTCCTGGTCTTCCGCGATGATGACGTCATCATGGGCGGCCTGACGGTGGGGCAGATCCGCCGTGGCGTCGCCCAGACGGCGACGCTCGGCTACTGGATGGGGGAGGGGTTCGCCGGCCGGGGCTACATGAGCCGGGCCGTGCGGGCCGCCGCCGGTTTCGTCTTCGCGACGCTGCGCCTGCACCGGCTCGAGGCCGCTTGCCTGCCGCACAACGAAGCCTCGATGCGCCTCCTCGAAAGCGTCGGCTTCCAGCGCGAGGGTTATGCGCGCTCGTACCTGCGCATCAACGGGCGCTGGCAGGACCACATCCTCTACGGGCTGCTCGAAAGCGACTCCATCCTGCCGCCACGGCGCGGCATCGGGTAAGGGGCGTCATTGCAAGGGGCGTGGCGACGCGGCAACCGAGCGGCCTACCTTCGCGCGCGTTTCCGCCATTCTTCCCAACTGATGGGGACGTCACGTTCTTCAGTCACCTGGATTTGGTCCGGCGGGATACGATCCATTGCACCAGCGACTCCGAGATGGGCCGCCCAGAAGGGGGTCCCGCCCGGCCCGAACGAGCCGCCAGACCTCGGCATCGAGCGCTTCTCGCCTGAACGCGTCTACGGCGTCGAGCAACCCGATCTCGCGAGCGCGTCGGCCGTCCTCCACCACTCAGGTATAGGCTCCCGCGTCCAGGGCCTCGATGACGGCGAGAACTTCCTCTGTCCGGCCCCGGTTGATGAGATCGATCGCTCGTTCGTTTTTGAGCATAGGATGCAGAGCGTGCAACCAAAGCCGCGTCTCCTCCGGCGTGTAGAAGTCCGCAAGCCGATCGACGACGTAACGAAGCTCGGCGATGACGGTTTGGGTGCGTAGGTCGGGTGTCGCCTTGCCGCTCGACCAGCGTGAGACAGTGGCCGGCGATACGGCGACGATATTGGCGATGTCCCTGCCTTGAAGCCCTCCGTCGTCCCT
This sequence comes from uncultured Lichenihabitans sp., assembly GCA_964236485.1. Classification (GTDB taxonomy): domain Bacteria; phylum Pseudomonadota; class Alphaproteobacteria; order Rhizobiales; family Beijerinckiaceae; genus Lichenihabitans. The sequence continues at coordinate 7,271 of CAXSEU010000166.1, forward strand.
GAGACGTTCAAGAACTCTGCTGACTGCCGTCGACATGATCAGCGCCTGTCTTTCCTGGGCTCGCTATCGGCCTTATCTGCCGGAAAGGCGGGCGAAGGGGATACCGAGCCGCTCGTCCGTTCAAGGCTGCCAAGCACGTCCCGCCTCGATGGGTTACACATCGATTTCAGAAGTCAACGTTGTGAAATCATCCCTGTAGGGCACTTCGGTGA
>CAXSEU010000167.1:0-7204 GCA_964236485.1 uncultured Lichenihabitans sp.
CGCATAGCAGAGCCCGACCCCGCCCGTGAACTTGGCATGAGCCGAGGCCATGAAGGCCGCCATCTCCTCGTGGCGCACCTGCACGTAGTGCATCTTGTCCTTGGCTTTCTCAAGAGCCACGTCGAGCCCGCCGACGCCGTCCCCGGGATAGCCATAGACGCGTGTCAGTCCCCAATCCACGAGGCGCTGCCAGACGAATTCGCTTACATTCATGACCATTCCCCACGTCAGCTAAAATCGTCAAGCATTCAATGCCTAGTGCAGGCCTGCCCGGCCGCCTATCCTTCCGGCGTCAGGTCTATGGCCAGCAAGTACGTCGTGGCGGCAATGAAGAGCCTCGTCATGTCGCGGCCCCCGAAGGCACAGTTCGCGCTGACGGCGGGGGTCGGCACGTAGCCGAGCCGCGTCCGGTCCGGCGCGTAGATATGGATGCCGTCACCGGAGCCCGTCCACAGCCAGCCCCGGGCATCGACCGCGAAGCCGTCGGGATAGCCATGATCCGTGTGGCAGAAGAAGCGCCGGTTGGAAAGCGCGCCGCCTTCCGCCACATCGAACGCCTCGATCTTGTGCGTCTTGCCGGTTTCGGGTCCGGGGATTTCGTTCAAGGACAACGCCGTGTCCGAGACATAGAGCGTGCGCCCGTCAGGCGAGAAGAACAGTCCGTTGGGCTGCTCGAAGTCCGCCATGCGGCGGACTTCGCCGCTCCTCGGATCGAAACGGTACACGCTGCGATGGTCGAGTTCCGGGTCCACGAGGCTTCCCTGGCTCGGCATCAGCAGGCCGAACGTCGGATCGGTGAACCAGACGGCGCCGTCGCGGGCGACCGCGATGTCGTTGGGCGAGTTGAGGCGCTTGCCGTGGTAGTGCGTGACGATCGGCTCGACGCGGCCGCTCTCGTCCGAACGGCTGATGCAGCGCCGTCCGTGCTCGCAATGGACGAGCCGCCCTTCGGCGTCCAGCGCGTTGCCATTCATGAAGTAGGTGCCGTCGATCGCGACTTCGACATGCCCGTCGGGGTGCCAGGCGAGTAGGCGGCGATTGGGCACATCGGACCAGACCAGGCGATCATGCGCGGCGTCCCAGACCGGCCCCTCGCCGTGGAGCGTTCCTTCGTAGAGGCGGAGAAGCGGTGCTTCCGGCGACAGAACGTCGGCAAGGCGGCCGTCGTCGATCTGCACGCCCTGAAAGGGCTCGACCGGCTCCGGCGGGCCCGGCCTGCGCAGCAACCGGCCTGGGAGCAGCGAGGAACTCTCGGTCATCGACGATGTCCTTGTGAGCCGCCCTCGCGGGTGGCCAGTGAAATGGCCCGGGTTCGGCGGATGCGGGCCCCATGCTCATGCCACTTTGGGAACGGGACGCCGAGGATGATCGTTCCCTTGCGCCTGTCATGCCTCCGCTGAGCGGTCCGAGGATTCGACCTGATGCAAGTGGCCATCGGGATCCCTGAGCAATTCGGTCCCCGTGCCCTTCCAGACAATGCGTGTCGCGGCCAAATCGTTCGGTCGAAGCGCCGGACCCGAAGCGCCTCGCGGAACGCGATAGCCGAGCAGTTCGAGATGGGGACCAGGCCCATCGGGCATCATGGGGACGACCACGACTTCGACATCGCGCAGATCATCGCAGCGTTCCTGCGCCGATCCTTTGTTGTAGGTCCGCTCTCCCGCGCGGAGGCCGAGCCGCGCATAGAACGCGGCGCTCGCGTCCGGGTCATGAACGCTGATGGCCGAATGGTCGATGCCGAGTGCGAGTTGCCCGGGCAGCGGGGCTCGCCCCCGCCAAGCCTCCGGCCCGCCGCCTTCTGGAAACTGCAGGAGTTCCAACGGGTGACCATCGGGATCGCGGAACTTATACGCCCATACCCCACCCGAGGAGGCGGGCAGGTGCTGCGGCCCGTCGATCGAGATCGGGGAGACATCGCGCAATCGCGCGTGCACCCCGCCGATGTCGGTGACGATCATGGCCAGGTGCTGGAACCAGAGCGAGGCAGCGTCGCCATCTGCCGGATAGGGCTGGCCCGCCACGTCGAATTGTTCGATCGCCACGACCTGCTGCCCGATGCTCAGGATCTGCCGCGAGGCAGGGCCCATCACCCCAAGTAACGCCAGCTCCGTTTCGCCTAGAGGATGAACGGAGCCCTCGACGGAAAACCCGAGAACCTGCCGGTAGAATGCGACCAGCCTCGACAAGTCGGCCGTCACCAGCCTGAAGCCCAGAATGTCGCGAAGATGCTGGCCGACCATCGTCCCACCTCGTCGCCGCCGCCGCCTCGCGAGGTTCGCCAGCGTTCCCCGCGTCGTACTCCACGCGCGGCGCGGCACCACCTAGCCTAAACGAACTGCTATCGGACTGGCGCTGTCCGTGACGCCCCCGACGCTTCAACGTCCGAGAACGTAAAGGATTCAGCGCTTTTTCGAGCCGTGGCTATGCGATTCTGGAGCCGAAGATCGGTTGACCTCGCCGCCGGCCTCAAGGACCTTGGATCGCCGGGTCGAACAGGGATGACGTTCCCAGGCCTGGCTGGAGTTGGGCCCATGCAGCACGGCTCCTGGCGGCGGATGCTTCGCCCTCGCTGGAGATCGGCGGCTTCCGGGTGGTCGTGAGGGAGGTCATCGGGCTCATCCGGTTCCTGGTCGACGCGCGGCGACGGCCGACGCGTCTCTTTCCCGATGGCTTGTCGCATCCGGGACCGCGGCAAACGCCCGGTCGGCGATGGACACCGCCTTGACGGCGGCGGAGCGATGGATGATCTGAAATCGACGACGACGCAGGTGCTTCCACCGTCGGGAGTTCTTCGTTCGGGAACTGGGGGGGAGCCGGAACCAGCGGCTCGCGGACAAGAGAGCTCGACCGCGCGCTGACGCTCGAGCTCGTCCATGGCCCGCGGCTGGCGCGCTGCTCTTGCGGGCGACGAAGACTGCCGACCGCAAAGCTTGGCGCTCCAGGCCCGTCCCGGCATCTGTTTGCGCGGAGTTGTTCATGGGCCACAAACGACATTCGGCCGTCCTGACCTTGGCGGTTGCCGGCGCCGCGATTTATCTCTTCGGGCGAGTGGCTGCGCGAGGACGCTCGACCGCCCGGAACCGGTTCGAGCCGCTGGCGGCCGGGAACGGTTCCCGCAGCCGGGTGGTGGTCATCGGCGCCGGCTTTGGCGGGCTACAGGCGGCCCTGTCGCTCGCCGAAGACCCGGATGTGGATCTCACAGTCATCGACGTCCACAATCATCACCTCTTTCAACCCCTGTTGTATCAGGTGGCGACGGCGGCGCTCTCGCCCTCCGACATAGCTGCGCCGCTGCGCGCCGTGCTCCCGATGTCGGATCGCACGCGCGTCGTCATGGCGGCGGTGACCGCCGTCGATACGCAGCACCGACGGGTTTTCTGCGACGACGAACGCTCCTTCTCCTACGACGAACTGATCATCGCGACGGGATCGCAGCCGAGTTACTTCGGCCATGACGAATGGGCGGAAGCGGCCCCGAGCATGAAGACGCTCGGCGACGCGCTGCGTCTACGCGACGCCATCCTGTCCGTCTTCGAACGGGCGGCCCTGTCCAGCACCCAGGCAGAACAGGCTCGCCTGCTGACCTTCGTGCTGATCGGCGCCGGTCCGACGGGCGTGGAGATGGCCGGATCGATCGCCGAACTCGCTCACGATCTCCTGACACGCGAATATACGATCGGTCGTGCCCGCATCGTGCTCCTCGACGCCGGGCGGCGCGTGCTGGCCGAGTTCCCGCCCGATCTTTCGGCCAACGCCGCAGCCTCGCTGAAGGCCTTGGGCGTCGAGGTCCGCACCGGCCAGCGCGTCACCGACATCGAAGATGGCAAGGTACAACTCGAGGGGGAGGCGATCGAGGCCGGGATGATCGTCTGGACCGCCGGGACATCCGCGACGCCGGTCGCGCAATGGCTCGGGATCACGCCCGGCCACGGCGGCCGCGTCGACGTCGAGCGAGACCTGCGCGTCCCCGGCTACGAGGACGTCAGCGTGATCGGCGACGCCGCTTTGGCCAAGGGGGCCGACGGCAAGCCGCTGCCGGGCCTGGCGCCGGTCGCGAAGCAGCAGGGCGAATACGTCGCGCAGAGAATCAGACGCCGGTTGCGGCGACAGCCCGCGCCGGCGCCGTTCGTCTATCGCGATTACGGTACCCTCGCGACCATCGGCCGGAACAAGGCCGTCGCAGAGTTCGGTCCGCTTCACCTCACCGGCCGTCCAGCGTGGCTGATGTGGGCCGGAGCCCACATCTTTTTCCTGATCTCGTTCCGCAACCGGGTGCTGGTCACCGCGCAATGGGCCTTTGCTTACGCAACGCATCAGCGGAGCGCCGGGCTGATCGTCGGCAACCGCCAGCGCCAGCCCGGAGGGCCTCACCCCCCGGTCGCGAAGCCCGGATAAAGCGTCATGCCGCCGTCGACGAAGAGCGTGGCTCCCGTGACGTAATCGGCAGCGTCCGACGCCAGCCAAACGGCGGCCTGGGCGATGTCATCCGGTTCGCCGATCCGTTTGTAGGGAACGAGGGTCATCAGGTCGGCATAGGCCTGCGGCGTGTTCCACGCCGCCGTGTTGATCGGCGTGCGGATCGCCCCCGGCCCGATGGCGTTCACGCGGACGAAGCGCGGGGCGAGTTCCTGGGCGATGGTCTGCATCATCATGTGGATGCCGCCTTTCGAGGTGGCGTAATTCACGTGTCCGGCCCAGGGAATGACCTGGTGCACCGAGCTCATGCAGATGATCTTGCCGGCCGCCTGGGAGATTTCCTGCACGACGCCGCGTTTGAGGAATTCCCGGGCGGCGGCGCGCGTGCAGAGGAACTGACCCGTCAGGTTCACGCCGATGACGGTGTTCCACTGCTCCATGGTCATGTCCACGAAGGCGGAATCACGCTGCAAGCCAGCGTTGCTGACGACGATGTGCAACGTGCCGAAATGCGCGATCGCATCGGCGAACATCTTCTCGACGTCCTCCTCCTTGCTGACGTCCGCCTTCAGCGCGATGGCTTGGCGGCCCATCGCCTTGATCTCCTGCACCACCTCCTCGGCGGCCTCCGGAGCCGTGACGTAATTGACGGCGACATCCGCCCCGGCGCGCGCGAGAGCAAGCGCAACGGCGCGCCCGATGCCCGAATTGGCGCCCGTGACGAGGGCGGGTTGGCCTGTCAGCACCTGATGATAAGGCGCGTTCGGCAAGCGGCTCTTATCCGGAAGGGTCTGCTCTGCAGGCGTCGTGGCGGAGGTTCGAGCATCGGTCATGTAAGCGTCTCCAAGAGTTCAGTGCATCGATGCACGCATCAGCGGAAGCCGAAGCTTCCGAACCAGGCCGACGCCTGTCATCGTCGCCGCTCATCGCGAGCCGTTGGATCCAGGTCGGCGTTGCCGGCGACAATCGCGAGAGGAGCTGACCGAGGCCGGGCCTCGGGTACGCTCACCTACCGCGTCGCGTAATCGATCATCGTCATCGTGAACAAGATGCCGAGCCAGCAGAAGCCCAGCACGGAAAACAGCTTGAACAGCGGAGGCTCCTCGATGACCTCCATGGAAAAGAGCAGCACGATGACGACCATGGCCAGGAGAACGGCAAGTTCGAGGATCCAGACGGTTCCGAACGGCATGAAGAAGCCGAGGGCAACATTGGTGCACAGAAGCAGCATGAGGGCCGCGAAGGCGAATGCAGGCACCCTCATGCGGCGCCAGAGATCCTCTTTTTGAGCCCTGGTCACGTGGCTGCCCTTCCGATCACGTAGAGCGTCGGGAACACGATGATCCAGACGAGGTCGATGAAGTGCCAGTAGAGGCCGTAGACCTCGATCCGGTTCTGATGGTGTTCCAGATAGTCGATGGCGCGCGCCTGCAGGGCGAGCGTGATCAGGATGCCGACCCCGGTGACCAGGTGAAAGCCGTGAAGCGCGGTCGTCACCCAGTAGAGGTTGGTGAACAGCTTGGATTGCGGGTCGCCGGCGAGTTCGTAGGGACGCCATGTGAGGAACGGCGTCATGTGCTCCTGGAAGTCGACGTACCACTCGTAGCCCTTGAGCACGAGGAAAAGGCTGCCGAGAGCCGCAGTGGCGAACATCGACCACACCATGAACCGCTGCTCGCCCATGCGGGACAGCATGATGGCGGCGGACATGGTCAAGCTCGATACGATTAGGATGGCCGTGTTGGTGGCGCCGATCCAGAACTTGAGATGCGATACGGCGGCCGACACCGAGGCTGGGTATTGCACCCGCAGGATGAGGGCGATGAGGAACAGCCCCGCGAACAGCATCAGTTCGGTCAGCAGCCACGCCCACATGCCGAGCATGCCCGCGCTGCGCTGCTGATGGTCCGTGGTGAACTGTTCGACGCGTTCGAGCCCGACGTCGGCCGCGAGGTCAGCCATGCTCCGGCACCTGGTTGGGATAGTCGTAGGGCTCGAAATCGACCACCGGCGGATGGGCGAAGTTGTGCAGCGGCGGCGGCGATGTCGTGGTCCATTCGAGGCCCTTGGCGTTCCACGGATTGTCCGGGGCCTTCTTGCCGAACCACAACGACCAGATCAGGTAGACCATGGGGAAGATGTAGCCTGCCGCGAGGATCGTGGCGCCGGCGGAGGACAGGACGTTCAGGAGCTGGAACTCGGCCGGGTAGACATGGTAGCGGCGCGGCATACCGAGGTAGCCGAGCAGGAACTGCGGGAAGAAGGTGACGTTGAAGCCGATGAACAGCAGCAAGGCCGAGATGCGGCCCCAGGCCTCGTTGTAGAGGCGGCCCGTGAACTTCGGCCACCAGAAGTGCAGCCCGCCCAGGAAGGCCAGCATGGTGCCTCCCACCATGATGTAGTGGAAGTGCGCGACGACGTAATAGGTGTCGTGGACGTGCTCGTTGATCGAGAGCGTGGCGAGAAACAGCCCCGTGAGGCCGCCGAGCACGAAGAGGCCGATGTAGCCCATGGCGTAGAGCATGGGAGTGTCGAGGCGGATGTCGCCCTTGTGGATCGTGGCGGTCCAGTTATAGACCTTCACGGCCGAGGGCACCGCCACCGCGAAGCTCAGGAACGAGAAGGCGAAGCTGGCATATTCGGACTGCCCGTTCACGAACATGTGGTGGCCCCACACGAAGAAGGTGATCGAGGCGAGCGCGATGGTCGCGTAGCAGATGAACCGGTAGCCGAAGATCTTCTTCTGCGCGAAAGCGGGGACGATCTCGCTTATCACCCCCATGCCGGG
>CAXSEU010000167.1:7214-7439 GCA_964236485.1 uncultured Lichenihabitans sp.
AATGTAGACGGCCGGGTGCGAGTAGAACCAGAACAGGTGCTCGAACAGCACGGGATCGCCGCCAAGGGCGGGGTCGAACACGCCGATGTGGAAGGCGCGCTCCATCACGAGCAGGATGAGGGCGATGGTGATGACCGGTGTCGCCAGCAGGAAGATGAGGCTCGTCGCATACATGGTCCATACGAAGACCGGCATGCGGAACCATGTCATGCCGGGCGCACGCAT
>CAXSEU010000168.1:0-7421 GCA_964236485.1 uncultured Lichenihabitans sp.
AGTCGACCGTCTGAAATCATGGCCGCGTGCGGCCTTCAGGCTGCGGATGGGAGCCTCGACGACAGGGGGCGGCGACCCGCGCCACAAGGTCGCCAGGCGGGCACCTTGTGGGTGCCGGGCGCAAGAATGAACCGGGATGGATGCAATTCAGGCGGTGTCGCGCAATGATCGCTTCGGCCCGAAGTGCCTCGGTGGAACCGGCGCCCGCAACCACGCCATTTCGGTGCGAAACCCGCTCCGCTGGCCGGTCAACGTTGATAAAGTGCCGCGTTGCGCCGCAGGGAGCAGCCATGATGACGACGCCCAAGAAGCCTGTCGGGCGGGCCTTGGCCGATGAGGCTGAACTGAGCGACGAAGAGCTCGATCGGGTCACGGGTGGAGCCGGTGGTCAGACAGCGGGGCAGGAAACGAACGATGGCTGGTCGAAGATCGTCGATGATCATGCCACCGAAGTGCCCGCCGCGGTTCCGGCCGACAGGAAGCGCGGTTCGGCCCGCAACGATCCTGCCGCACCGAAGCCCTAACGACGGCCGGGTCGGGGCCGATCGGGTTTTTCTATGAGCACCCCCGCGGTCAGCGCGCCTGCCAAACCGGGCGCCGGCATGTTCCGCTCCGCGGCCGTGGAGCGGATGTCATCGCCCGAGCGGCTCGACATGACCGCCGCCATCGTGCGGCCAACGGCGTGGCTGCTCCTCCTTTCGGTCGGCATCCTGGCCGCCACGGCTCTGGCGGCCAGCATCCTCATCGACGTACCGATCAAGGTGGAAGCCGCCGGCGTGTTGCTCAATGCGGCGGGCGTGAAGGAAGCCGCCGCAACCGGAAGCGGGCAGATCAAGACGCTTCACGTTCACGTCGGGGACAGGATCAAGTTCGGGGATGTGATCGTCGGGCTGGAGCAGCCAGATCTGCGACAGCAGGTGGAAACCGCGATGGCCGAACTCAACGAGGCGACGGCCCAGCTGCGCCAGATTACGGAGTTCCAGGCGAAGACATCGGGCGTTCAGGACGAGCTAAGGGAGCAGCAGCGGCAGAGCCTCAGCAGCAGCGTGGCCTTTGTCGAGCAGCGAATCGGATGGATGTCCGAGCGCTTACACCAGGCCGAGGATCAGGCGGCCAAGGGCGCGGTCGGCAAGGACAAGCTCTATGCGGCGCGGGTCGAACTCGGCCAGGCCAGGGAGGAGTTGTCGAAGGATCAATCCGCCCTTCGCCAGCTCGACCTCGATCAGGACCAGCAGCGTAACGACCGGGAGCGGGAGCGGCTCGCGTTGCAGCTGAAGGTCACGACCAGCGAGCGACAGCTCGATCAGCTCAAGAACAAGCTGGAACGGGAAAACGCGGTCACGAGCCCCTATTCAGGCTCCGTCGCAGAAATCAAGGTGAACGAGGGAGAGATCGTCGAGCGGGGGACGCCGCTCGTCACCATCATCCCCGAGGACACGGGGCTCGAGGATGGCGTCAAGGCGCCGCTTGTCGCCGTCATCTTCGTGTCGGCCGCGGAGGGAAAGAAGATCAAGCCCGGCATGTTGGCGGAAGTGCTGCCGGCCACGGTCAAACGCGAAGAGACGGGCTTCGTCGTCGCGAAGGTCACCTACGTGTCGGAGGTCCCGGTCACTCAGGAAGGAATGGTGCGTGAGCTGAAGAACAAGCAGCTCGCGCAGACGCTGGCGTCCGACGGAGCACCCTTCGAAGTGCGTGCCGAACTCACCCCCGACGCGAAGACACCGTCGGGGCTGCAATGGTCGACCTCGCAGGGTCCAGGGGGGCCGTTGAGCGATGGCACTCCTTGCCGGGCCGAGGTCGTAACGCGCACTGAGCCCGTCCTGCAGCTCTTGATCCCCGCCACCAGACCCCTTTTCGACAGGATGCATCCTCAACCATGAGCTGGCTTCCTCGTCGCCGCGCGCGCGTGCCGACGATCATGCAGCAGGAAGCCGTCGAATGTGGCGCCGCTTGCCTCGCCATGATCATGGCCGCGCATGGCCGTTGGACCGCGCTGGAAGAGCTGCGGGAACTTTGCGGCGTCAGCCGCGACGGCGCCAAGGCGACGAATCTGCTGCGGGTCGGCCGCAGCTTCGGCATGGTGGCCAAGGGCGTCAAGAAGGAGGTCACGGAACTGGCGTCGCTGCCCTGCCCCTACATCGCCTTTTGGAACTTCAATCATTTCGTGGTCGTGGAGCAGTTCGGCGACGGCGGGGGCGCCAAGAAGATCTGGCTCAACGACCCGGCAACGGGGCCGCGGCGAGTCGAGGCGGACGAATTCAACGCGGCTTTTACGGGCGTCGTCCTGGCCTTCGAGCCGGGGCCGGAATTCAGGCGCGGCGGTAAGCGTCCAGGCGTCCTGTCGCTGATCAGGAGGCGGTTGTCCGGAACCGGGCTCGGCATGAGCCATGCCCTTCTGGCAGGTCTGCTGCTCATACTCCCCGGCGTGTTCGCGGCCGGCTTCACCAAGGTCTTCGTCGACTACATCTTGCTCGCCGACGCCCATTCCTGGCTGTTGCCGCTCGTCTGCGGCATGGCGGCTTTCGCCATCATGCGGGCCGTGCTGGTCTTTCTCGAACAGACCGCATTGGCGCGCATCCAGGCGGCGGTCGCCACCATGACGGCGACGCAGCAGATGTGGACGCTGCTCCACCTTTCGCTGGGCTTCTTCAAGCAACGTTACGCCGGGGACATCGCCAATCGTTTTTCGCTCGCCGACCGTATGAGCATGTTGGTCGCAGGCGGCCTTGCCCCAGGGGTCATAGCGATCACCTCTGTCGTGGGATACGGCGGGGCCCTCGTCGTGCTTGATCCGACCCTGGCCGCCATCGCGGGCGCCGGCGCGATCCTGGCTTTGTACCTCCTGGCGTCGTCCTCCCGCGGGCTCGAAAATCAGAGTCGCCGCATGATCGAGGACGAATCCAAGCTCTATGCCGCCACCATTCAGGGGGTCGGCTCCGCCGACGACCTGAAAGCCACGGGCACGGAAGCGCTCTTCATGTCCCGATGGATGGGGTATCACGCGAAGGTCGTCGACGCCGAGCAGCGTTCGCGCTTCTCCGCCAACCTGATTTCCGAAGCCTCGGTCGTCGTCATGACGATGAGCACCGTGGCGGTCCTGGTCGTGGGCGGCCTGCGGGTCATGGATGGCACCATCTCCATCGGCATCCTGCTGGCCTTTTACACGTTGCTCGGAAGCTTCACCGGGCCGGTCCTCTCGCTCGTGGGCGTGGGCGGGAACCTCCAGCAGGTCCGCGGCATGGCCGAGCGGCTCGACGACATCGCGCGCTACAAGACTGCCAAGGTGATGGCCCCGTCCGAGGAGAGCCTGCCCGTCGGCGACCTTGGGCTCGAGCTTTGCCATGTGAGCTTCAGCTATGCGCCGCTTGCTCCTCCCTTCCTTGACAAGATGGACATCCGGCTTCCCCCGGGGAAGCGCATCGCGCTCGTCGGCGGCTCCGGGTCTGGTAAATCGACGCTGGGTCGGTTGATGGTGGGGTTGGTCGAGCCCACGGGAGGGCATATCGAACTCGGCGGCGTTCCGCTGGCCCAATGGCCGGTTGCGGATCTGCGTCGCGCCATCGCCTATGTGGACCAGGACGTGGGCCTCTTCGAGGGGACGATCTGGGACAATCTCACCCTTTGGGATCCCTCGATGCCGGATGGCCGTGTGGTGGCGGCGGCGCGCGACGCGCGGGTGCACGACATCATCACCGCCCGGCGCGGGGGTTACGATACCCGCGTCATCGAGGGCGGCGGCAATCTCAGCGGCGGCGAACGCCAGCGGCTGGCGCTGGCGCGTGCCTTCGCCACCAGCCCCTCGGTGCTGGTGCTGGATGAAGCCACGAGCGCGCTCGACCCACCGGTCGAAAAGGAGATCATGGACGCGATCCGCCGGCGCGGATGCGCTTGCGTCATCATCGCGCACCGGCTCAGCACGATTCGCGATTGCGACGAAATCCTAGTGATGGACGCGGGCAAGGTCGTCGAGACCGGCACCCATGACGAGCTGGTCGGGCGGGGCGGAGCCTACAGCCATCTGATCGAGAGCTGACGTCATGAGCCCGCTCCACAGCCCGCTACCTGCCCGAAAGGACGCGACGGAGGTCTCGCTGAGGCCGGGCGGGGTCTTCTCCCTCGATGGCGTCGATGCGCTGCTTCGCGTCGCCTTGGGGTGCATCGAGATTTATGGAATGGTCGGCGAAACGCGCTGCTTCCTCGGTGTGTTGGAAGAAGGCGCGACCCTGGTCGGCGGGGGGTCGGGACGGCTGATCGCCCTCGCACCCGACGGGGCAACCTTGATCCAGCGGCCCGCCGGACGCGCGGAAGGCGTGCCCGACACGGTGGAGACCTGGATCCGGGCGCTCAGCACCGGGATCGCCTCCTACGCGCCGGCGCGGCCGGACCTGCACAGCCTTCAATCAGGTGAAGGCCAGGATCTCGTGGCGGGTGGCGCCGTGACCTCGGGCCGAGGCTTACTATGGATGCGGATCAGTGATCCCGGTGCCCGCTTCCTCGGCATCGCTCCGATCGGAGGGGGCGTGTTTCCGTTGACGCCCGCGACCTGGGTGGCCGGTCCGGAACCTTGGAGCACGCAGGCCCAGGACACCCTCGCCCGGCTGTCCGGCGCCGCCTGGCAAGACGTGATCCGGGACTTCCATGCCGCGCTGGCATGGGTGTTGCGCGAGCGGATCGAGACGGAGCGTGCCGCTGAAACGGCTCGCGTCGCGGCACGTGAAATCATGGTGCACGAGAGTCTCGTCGGGGCCAACAAGCGCCTCGTCGGCGTCCTCTCGGCGAAACTGCCCAAGCCCGCCGAGCACACGGACGACATCAATCACGTACTGGATCTCGTCTCGGGCCTCCGGACCCACCCCTTCGATGTCGACCGCAGCGGCGACCTCCGCGTCGCCCTGGCGCGGCGGGGCATCCAGGGAAGGGCCGTCAACCTCTTCGCCGGCTGGTGGAAACAAGACCGCGGCAAGTTGATCGGCTTCCTCGCGCGGGGCGGAACGCCTGTCGCGTTGATCCCAGGCTGGAGCGGGCACTACCGGATCCATCAATGCGGTCGAGCACCGACGCCCGTCGGCGCCAAGACAGCGGAACTGCTCGACGGCCGCGGCATCGCGATCGCTTTGCCGCTGGAGAACCGCAGCCTCACGCTCCGAAACCTCGTCATCCTTGGCCTGTCGCTTTGCCGGGTCGAGGTGGCGACGATCGTGATGGCGGGTCTGGGCGCGGCCCTCATGGGTCTGCTGCTGCCTCTGGCGGTCGGCGAGGTCATCGACACCTTCATCCCCGATCGGCTCCGCACGGGGGTGCTGATCCTCGGTGCGGCGCTCGTGATGCTGAACCTTTGTTCGTCCCTGCTTCAGTTCAGCGCCGACATGGCGCGGCTGCGCATCGACGCCAAGTTGTCGAGCGCCATCCAGGCCGGGCTACTCGACCGGATTTTACGGCTGCCCTCGCGCTTCCTCAAAAGTCAATCCTCCGCCGACCTGACCATGCGGGTCACGGCGCTCGATCTGCTCCGGCGCCTGTTCGCCAACACCGTCCTGGGCTCCGCCCTCGCGGGCGTGTTCGGCCTGACCAGCTTCGGTCTGCTCTTCTACTACAGCGTTCCCGCGGCCTTGGTGGCCTTGCTTCTCTTCGCGGTCTTCGTTGCGGCTGCGATCGGCTTCGGCCTGGCGCAGGTCCGCGCCTTGACGGCCGGGGAAAACCTGAGCGTCAACCTCGCGGGCTTGACCCTGCAGATGATTCAGAACGTCGCCATGCTTCGCGCCTATGGGGCGGAACGGCGCGCGTTCACGCTGTGGGCGCGCAATACCGCCACCATGCGCTCCCGCAACCTGCGCGCCCGCCTCGCCTTCATTGGCTTCGAGACGTTCCTGGCCTGTTACGACGGTCTGGCGCTCGCGGCGGTGTTCCTTGTCCTCGGGCTGACCTCGGAGGGGAACCACCTGTCGACGGGTGCCTATCTGGCGTTCGTCGTGGCCTATCAGGGTTTTCTGGTCTCGAGCGAGGGCTTGGGGCGGGCCATCATCCAGGTCACCGGCGCCCGGCCCATGATGGAGCGCGCCGCCTATCTCCTGAGCGAGGTGCCGGAAACCGCCGCCTGGGCGCATGAGCCCGGCCATCTGCGCGGCGAGGTCGAGGTCAGCAGCGTCTCGTTCAGTTATGAGCCTGATTTGCCGCTAGTGCTCAATTCCGTTTCGATCCGAGTCGAGGCAGGCAAATTCGTCGCAATCGCCGGATCGAGCGGCTGCGGCAAATCAACCCTGATGGGGCTGATCCTCGGGTTCTTGGAGCCGAACTCCGGCGCTGTTCTTTATGACGGCCAGGATCTCTCCAAGCTGAACAAGACCGCCGTTCGCCGGCAAATCGGCGTCGTGCGTCAGGGTGGGAAGCTGACCGGCGGCTCGATCTTCGAGAACATCATCGGCATGCACGATGGAACGATCGACGACGTCTGGGCAGCCGCGGAAGCGGCCGGCATAGCGGACGATATCCGGGCCTTGCCGATGGGCATGCACACGGTGCTGAACGAAGGCGTGCCGACGTTCTCGGGCGGACAGGTGCAGCGATTGCTCATCGCCCGCGCCCTCGTGGGCAAGCCGAAAATCCTCCTGCTCGACGAGGCCACGAGCGCCCTCGACAACCTGACCCAGGCCGCCGTATCGGACAGCGTCGAACGACTCGGCGTCACGCGCCTCGTGATCGCGCACCGCTTGAGCACCATCAGGAACGCCGACCGGATTCATTTCCTCGAGCGGGGCCGCGTGGCCGAATCCGGGACTTACGAGGAGTTGATGTCGCTGAACGGGTTGTTCGCAGCCTTCGCGTCGCGACAAACCTTGTGAGCCGTCCGGCAGGCTTGACCTCGCCGCGCCTTATCATCTCGAGTCAAGACTCACTGCCCGTCGAGAATGCCCACGCGGCGCTCCGGATCACGCCGGGCGCTCAGGCCATCGCGCCGCGAGCCGCGACGGGCCACAGGCTTTCCACCCGTGCGCCGCGCACGCCGACATACCAGTCGTACCGATCGACCGTTGGGTCGCAATGGCCGGGAACGAGCCAGACGCGGTCGCCGAGGCCGAGCGGCTCGGCGTCCGGGCCCAGGGACAGACTGCCGTGCTCGTCCGAGGCCCCCACGTAAGCGACGCCGGGGCGCGACCAGACGAGGGGAAGCCCGCTGTCGACCGCCACGGCCTTGTGTCCGGCATCCACCACGGCGAAACCAGCACGAGAGGCGCTCATCACGGTGCTGAGCACGAACAACGCGTTCCGGAACGGCGGCGCCGGTCTGTTGCGGCCGTAGTCGGCATCCATGAACACGTAGGAGCCGACCTGCAGCTCGGTGAAGACGCCGCCGGCGGCTTCGAGCGCGAAGGTTCCGGTGCCGGCGCCGCCCACGATCGCGCATTCGAGGCCTATCCGCCGAA
>CAXSEU010000169.1:0-6625 GCA_964236485.1 uncultured Lichenihabitans sp.
AAGGGGTTGGTCTGATCCATGAACTGCGAGAGCTGCGACGAGCCGAAGAACTCACGCACCGCCGCGGCGGCGGGCTTCGCGTTGATGAGATCCTGCGGCATGACGGTGTCGATATCCACCGAGGACATGCGCTCCTTGATGGCGCGCTCCATGCGCAGAAGGCCGAGCCGATACTGATTCTCCATCAGTTCGCCGACCGATCGCACGCGCCGGTTGCCTAGGTGATCAATATCGTCGATCTCGCCACGGCCGTCGCGCAGGTCGACGAGCGCCTTCGACACCGCCAAGATGTCTTCCTTGCGGAGGATCCGGACCGTGTCGGCGGCATCGAGTTCCAGCCGCATGTTCATCTTCACCCGGCCGACCGACGAAAGGTCGTAGCGTTCCGGATCGAAGAACAGCGAGTGGAACATCGCCTGGGCGGTGTCGAGCGTCGGCGGCTCGCCCGGCCGCATGACCCGATAGATATCGAAGAGGGCCTCTTCCCGGGTCGAGTTCTTGTCGACCGCCAGCGTATTGCGGATATAAGGTCCGATATTGATGTGGTCGATGTCGAGGATCGGCAGTTCGTCGAAGCCAAGCTCCAGAAAACCCGGCAATGTCTTGGCCGTGACCTCGTCGCCGGCTTCGGCGTAGATTTCGCCGGTCTCCGGGTTGAAGAGGTCCTCGGCGAGGTATTGGCCGTAGAGGTCGTCGTCCTGCGCCCGAAGCGCCTTGATGCCCTTCTCGGACAGCAGACGCGCCGAGCGCGCCGTGAGCTTCTTGCCGGACTCGACCACCACTTCGCCGGTATCGGCGTCGATGAGGTCAACCGTGGTCTTGATACCCTTCAGCCGGTCCGTGTTGAATGGCACGCGCCAGCCGTCCGCCGCGCGCTGGTAGCGCACGGTCTCGTAGAAGGTCGAGAGGATCTCGGCGCCGTCGAGCCCCAGCGCGAAGAAGAGCGACGTCGCCGGAATCTTGCGTCGCCGATCGATGCGTGCATAGACGATGTCCTTGGCGTCGAACTCGATGTCGAGCCAGGAGCCGCGGTAAGGAATGATGCGCGCCGCGAACAACAGCTTGCCGGACGAGTGGCTCTTGCCCTTGTCGTGATCGAAGAAGACGCCGGGGCTGCGGTGCATCTGCGAGACGATGACGCGCTCGGTGCCGTTGACCACGAAGGTGCCGTTCGACGTCATGAAGGGCATGTCGCCCATGTAGACGTCCTGCTCCTTGATGTCCTTGACGGATTTGGCGCCGGTGTCGGGATCCACGTCGAACACGATGAGACGCAACGTGACCTTCAGCGGCGCCGCGAAGGTCATGCCCCGGGCCCGACATTCATCGACGTCGAACTTCGGCTGTTCGAACTCGTACTTGACGAACTCGAGCAAGGCCGTGCCGGCGAAGTCCGACACCGGAAAAACCGACTTGAAGACGGACTGAAGACCTTCGTCCGGACGGCCGCCCTGCGGCTCGTCGACTAGCAGGAACTGATCGTAGGATGCCTTCTGGACCTCGATCAGATTGGGCATCTCGGCAACTTCGCGGATGTGACCGAAGAATTTGCGGACCCGTTTCCGGCCAGTGAAGGTTTGCGCCATATCGCTCCTCGTGCCTCTGCTGCTCGGCCGCGACCCCAACATCGCGAACCCTGAACCCGCGAAAGCCGATGCGGTGGATGTCCGCACGCATGGCCATGCCGGGCTCGAAACCGTTCTGGCGGCAATCCTCGCCGTCAAACGCAGGAAAGGTCCCGGAGAATGTCTCCGGGACCGGATTTCATCATCGGGAGAGAAGCGCGGGCTCTGCCGCGCGCGCCTCATCCTCCGTTCACTTAAGCTCGACTTTGGCGCCGACCTTCTCGAGCTGCGCCTTGAGCTTCGCCGCATCGTCCTTCGACACGCCCTCCTTGACCGGCTTCGGAGCGCCCTCGACGAGATCCTTCGCCTCCTTGAGACCAAGCCCCGTAATGGCGCGGACCTCCTTGATGACCTCGATCTTCTTGTCGCCGATCGCCGCCAGAACGACGGTGAATTCCGTCTGTTCCTCGACCGGGGCGGCCGCCGCACCGGCCGGGCCTGCCGCGACCGCTACCGTCGCCGCAGCGGCGGAAACGCCCCACTTTTCCTCGAGCATCTTGGCGAGTTCGGATGCTTCGAGAACCGTGAGGGCCGAGAGGTCATCGACGATCTGAGAGAGGTTAGCCATGGCTGTATCCTTGATATCGAGTTGGATGGTTGAATTTGCAAGTGCGAGGGTCCTGCCGGTCATAGGGACCTAAGACCCTCGGCGGGGCGTCCGTATCGAAGCCTTGTCAGGCGGCTTCTTGATCCGCCTTGGAGTCCCGATCGGCGTAGGCGCCGAACACGCGGGCGAGCTTGCTGGCCGGAGCCGTAGTCAATTGTGCCAGCTTGGTCGCAGGAGCCTGGATGAGGCCGATCAGCCTGGCACGCAGTTCGTCCAGCGACGGCATGGTCGCGAGCGATCGCACACCCGCCGGATCGAGCGCCGTGCTGCCCATCGCGCCGCCGAGAATGACGAACTTGTCGAAGTCCTTGGCGAAGGCGACGGCCGCCTTGGGGGCCGCCACCGGATCGTCCGAATAGGCGATGATGGTAGGGCCCGTCATCAGCGCGCCGATCGAGGCAACCTTGGTTCCCTCCAGCGCGATCTTGGTCAGCCGATTCTTGGTGACCTGCACCCGTGCCCCGGCCTCGCCCATCTGCTTGCGCAGGCGCTGCAGCTGCACAACCGTCAGGCCCGAATAGTGCGCCACCACCACCACGGATGTCTTGTCGAAGACATCGCCAAGGCGGGCGACGAGCTCCTTTTTTTCCGTTCTGTCCAAAGTTGTAACTCCGCTTGCGAAGTCTTGCCCCGCGACCGCACATCTGGTTCGAGGGCACCAAGCGAACTCGCCGATCCGCTTCGCCCTCGACATGTGCCTTGCCCCGCGACCGCACATTCGTTTCAAGGGTGCCGAGCAGGCTCGCCGGCCCGCTTTCGCCCTTGGACATGTGCCTGTCCCCGGGGGCTGGCCGCCACCGGACAGAAGGATCGAACCAAATCGGGGAAGCCAACGGCGCCCCTCGCAAAATCCGGCCATCACCGTCTATGCGGGCCTCTCCGGAAACCCTGAGGCCCGAAGAATTCAAGCGGTTCCGAGGACACGAAACGCGGCACCTGCAGTCTTGGACAGGACACGGCCGAAGCAGGCGTGGACACGAGGTTCCACACCCGTTTCGGCTGTTTGAATTCCTGCCGCGCCCGAAAGAGCCGAGCGTGGCGGGACGGAGCCGCGAGCGGCGCCGAAGTTCTCTTAACGACTTTGAACTTTCATGCCAAGCGGAGAGTTCACGCTTTCTCGCTTTCCGGGCGAAGCTCGCGGCGCCACCTGCTACGGGATCAGGCGCCCGTCAGGGTCGCGGGATCGACCTTGACGCCCGGGCCCATGGTCGAGGACACGGCTACCCGTTGGATGTAGGTGCCCTTGGCGCCCTGCGGCTTGGCCCGGGCGACGGCATCCACGAATGCCTTTATGTTCTCGACGAGCTTGCCGTCGTCGAACGAGGCCTTTCCGACACTCCCCTGGATGATGCCGGCTTTCTCCACCCGGAACTCGACCGCGCCGCCCTTGGAAGCCGTGACCGCCGACTTGATGTCCATCGTCACCGTTCCGACCTTGGGGTTCGGCATCAGCCCACGGGGCCCCAGGACCTTGCCCAGCCGGCCAACGAGGGGCATCATATCGGGCGTCGCGATACAGCGGTCGAAGTCGATCGTACCGCCCTGGATGGCGGCAACGAGGTCCTCGGCCCCCACTACATCGGCACCCGCCGCCGTCGCTTCGTCCGCCTTCGCGCCGCGTGCGAAGACGGCGACCCGCACGTTGCGGCCGGTTCCGTTCGGCAGGTTCACCACGCCGCGCACCATCTGATCGGCGTGCTTGGGGTCGACGCCAAGGTTCATGGCGATCTCGACCGTCTCGTCGAATTTGGCGCTCGCGCGGGACTTCACCAACGAGATGGCTTCGCCGACGCCGTAGAGTTTGATGCGGTCGATGCCGTCCCGCGCCTTGGCAATTCTTTTTCCGGCCTGTGCCATGATCTTACCCCACAACCTCGAGGCCCATGGAACGGGCGGAGCCTTCGACCATCGCCATCGCGGATTCCACCGAGGCGCAGTTCAGGTCGACAATCTTCTGTTCGGCGATCTCGCGGATCTGCGTCCGTGTCACCTTGGCGATCGTGCCCCGTCCCGGAGTCTTCGACCCGCTCTTGATCCCGACCGCCTTCTTGAGAAAAAACGACACCGGCGGCAGCTTGAGCTCGAACGTGAATGAGCGATCCTGATAGGCGGTGATCACCACCGGGATGGGCGAGCCCTTCTCCATCTGCGCCGTGCGCGCATTGAATGCCTTGCAGAATTCCATGATGTTGAGGCCGCGCTGACCCAGCGCGGGTCCGATGGGCGGCGAGGGGTTGGCGCTTCCGGCCGGAACCTGAAGCTTCACGTAACCCGTGATCTTTTTCGCCATGACATACTCCGAATGAGGCGTCGCTCATGAAGAGCCGAGCCGTTGAGAGGATCGTGGTGCGCCGGACTTCCGCTTGGCGGGCGAAGGCGGCTCCCACGCTTTTGCGGCCGCCTTCAGCGGCCCTCGCGGGCGACCCCGCGCAGACGGTCAGAGTTTTTCGACCTGACCGAATTCAAGATCGACGGGCGTGGCGCGCCCGAAGATCGACACCGCGACCTTGACCCGGGACTTGCCCTCATCGACTTCCTCGACGACGCCATTGAACGACGCGAAGGGACCATCGGCCACGCGGACCTGCTCGCCGATCTCGAAGGTGATCGAGGACTTCGGCCGTTCCACGCCCTCGGCGACCTGCCCCTTGATCCGATCCGCCTCCGCGTCGCTGATCGCCATCGGCTTGTTGTCGGCTCCGAGAAATCCCGTAACCTTCGGGGTATTCTTGATCAGGTGATAGACGTCATCGGTCAGATCGGCCCGCACCAGCACGTAGCCGGGAAAGAACTTGCGTTCGGAATTGACCTTGCGCCCGCGTTTGACCTCGACGAAGTGCTCCGTCGGAACCAGGATTTCCTCGAACTTCTCCGCGAGTCCGCGCTGCGCCGCGCCTTCGCGAATGGAATCGGCGACCTTCTTTTCGAAGTTCGAATAGGCGTGCACGATGTACCAACGCATGCTCATGGAATGACTCGATCTCCGAATCGGGTGCCGGCTCTGCCCGAAAGCCGACGGTCGACTCCGCCCGCGGCTAGCGGCCGAACCCCAGAACCAGCCCGACGATGAAGTGGATCATCTGATCGGCGGCGACGAAAAAGACCGCCGCTAGAACCACCATCACGAGCACCATGCCGGTCGTGATCAGAGTTTCCCGGCGCGTCGGCCAGGTGACCTTCGTGGCCTCGGCTCGCACGTCCTGGATGAATTCGAAGGGGTTAGCCATGGTCTGCCTGGACGGAATCCAAACGGCACCGATGCGCCATGAGGCCTCGCGAAATGAACAGAGGCGCGAAACCATCCGGTCACGCGCCACCGTTGACGCATATACCGAACCCCGCGGGGGCGTAAAGAGGAATTATCGATGATGCGCGGGTCGTCTGCACGGAGCGGCGCGACGCATGGCAGGAAAGGTGGGACTCGAACCCACAACCCCCGGTTTTGGAGACCGGTACTCTAGCCGATTGAGCTACTCTCCTTCAGGCACGGCGTGCCTGGATCTTTTGCCCGATCCAGCGTCGGGTTGCAAGCCACCCCGCGCGATGGCTCAGACGAGTTCGACCCGGACCGCCGTCCCGTAGGCAAGAACCTCGGTGATCCCGTCGGCGATTTCGTTCGCGTCATAGCGCATGCACACGACGGCATTCGCACCCGCCTCGGAGGCATGGCGCACCATCAAGTCATAAGCCTCCTGCCGGGCGTTCTCCGCCAGCTTGGCGAAGACGCCCAAGCGGCCGCCGAAGATCGCCTGAACGCCGCCGAGCCAGTTCCCGACGACGCTTCGCGAACGTACGGTCACGCCGCGGCAGACTCCGAGGTGCCTCGTGACCCGATAGCCGACGATGACATCCGTGGTCGCGACGATCATCTTGTCTCGCCTTCACTCCGCCAGCGGCGCCCGCCGACGTCTTTCGTAGCCCCGACGACCGCCCATGAAAGAAGCCGATCGGGCAACCCGATCGGCTTCTTGCCGGCGTCATGCACGACGTCCTGCGCCCGGATTTCAGCTCTTTTTCACGGCGTTGTGAGCGGCATCCGACACCTTGTTGGCCGTGTCCTTCACAGCGCCCTTGGCGTCTCCGACCGCTTTTTGCGCGGAGCCCTTCGTGGACTGCGCGGCGCCCTCGCCCTTCATCTTTTCGGAGCCCGCGGCGTTTCCAACAGCCTGCTTGACCTTGCCGGCGGCTTCGTTGGCAACCCCTTTGGCCTTGTCGGTCATCTCGCTCATCGTCGTCATCTCCCAAGGCGCGGCACGTCGACACGCGGCCTGGAAGAAGAACCCTAGAAAACCGCTTAGGTTCCACGCTCCCGGTCGAGGTCCTCCGGGTGACCACGGGGGCGAGGACGACCGGCATTGAAGCCCATCCGAGATGTCGCGTGCGGATAGGCGGG
>CAXSEU010000169.1:6635-7381 GCA_964236485.1 uncultured Lichenihabitans sp.
TCCTCGTGGCTGCCATGCCCATCCCAGCGGCGATGCACGAGCGAACCGCCGCCAGGATCATGGGCTGCTGCGCCCCGCCCCGCGCACAGGCAGGCTCGAGCATTACAGCGCCTTGGCGCGAAGCTGGAGCGGGTGAAGGGAATCGAACCCTCGTCATCAGCTTGGAAGGCTGTTGCTCTACCATTGAGCTACACCCGCGAGCGGATCCGATCCGCAAGCCGATCCCCGATAGCAGTTTCGCGATCCGGGCACCAGGGGCTCGACAGCCATTCGCCGAACCCCTGTTCCCGACCCGAAGTTGACGTGAGGTCCGATTCTGCGGAAAGTCGGACCCTCGACGACAATCCCGCAGGCGCCGCGCCCATGAACAGCACCGCAGGTCAGCTCCCGCCGCGGAACCGTCGGCTCTGGATCAAGGATCCGCTGTCGATCTTTGCCGATGGGGCGGATCGCGGGGTCGTGATCGAAGGGCGGCGGATCGCCGAACGGGTCCCGGCCGGTGCGGAGCCGGCCGCCATCGATGCCACCTTCGACGCCTCGGATCACGTGGTGTTGCCGGGCCTCGTCAACACGCATCATCATTTCTACCAGACCCTGACCCGGGCGCACCCCGCGGCGATCGACAAGCCGCTGTTCCCGTGGCTCGAAGCGCTCTACCCGATCTGGTCGCGGCTCACACCGGACACGTTCCGGCCGTCCGTCCGCATCGCGCTCGCTGAACTGCTGCTTTCCGGCTGCACCACGGC
>CAXSEU010000170.1:0-7368 GCA_964236485.1 uncultured Lichenihabitans sp.
CGGGCGTGAGAGCATCGCCGACGCGGTGCGTGATCAACTCGTCAAGCTCAACTATTTCGCCAACACCGCAGGCTCGATCCCCGGGGCACTCTTCGCCCAGCGGCTGATCGAGAAGATGCCCGGCATGAGCCGCGTCTACTATTCGAACTCGGGCTCGGAGGCGAACGAGAAGGTCTTCAAGATGGTGCGCCAGATCGCCCATCGTCATCACGGCGGGCGCAAGCACAAGATCCTCTACCGCGAGCGCGACTACCACGGCACCACCATCACGGCCCTGTCCGCCGGCGGACAGCCGCAGCGCACCCAGCAATACGGGCCGCTCACGCCAGGGTTTGTGGAGGTGCCGCACTGCCTGGAATATCGAAGCCAGTGGGGCACGGTCGACAACTACGGCGAGCGTGCCGCCGACGCGATCGAAGACGTGATCCTGCGCGAACGTCCCGATACGATCGGCGCGATCTGCCTGGAGCCCGTGACCGCGGGTGGCGGCGTCATCCCTCCGCCCTCAGGCTACTGGGAGCGTGTTCAGGACATCTGCCGCCGGCATGACATTCTGATCCACATCGATGAGGTCGTGTGCGGCGTCGGGCGTACGGGCCTATGGTTCGGGTACCAGAATTACGGCGTCAGGCCTGATTTCGTGACCATGGCCAAGGGCGTCGCGTCCGGCTACGCGGCAATCTCATGCACGGTGACGACGGAGGCCATATTCGATCTGTTCAAGGACGATCCCACCGACCCGATGTCCTACTTCCGCGACATCTCGACCTTCGGTGGCTGCGCGGCCGGCCCGGCGGCGGCACTCGAGAACATGCGGATCATCGAAGACGAAGGCCTGCTTCAGAACACCTTGGGCATGGGCGAACGCCTGATGAACAAGCTGAAGGCGCTTCAAGAGCGGCATGCCGCAATCGGCGACGTGCGCGGCGTCGGCCTCTTCTGCGGGGCCGAACTGGTACGCGACCGGACGACGCGCGAACCCGTCGAGGAGCGTGAAGCCCAGGCCGTCGTCGCCGACTGCATGAAGCAGGGCATCATCATCGGCGCGACCAATCGCTCGCTGGCCGGCTTCAACAACACGCTGTGCCTAAGCCCCGCCCTGATCGCGAAAGCGGACGACATCGATCACATCACGGACGCCATCGACGGTGCATTGAAACGCGTGTTCGGCTAGGCTTGGGTCAGCGGCGAACCGCCGCCATGATCGAGGACCATGGAGCGAACCGGCAAAGCAGGGAAGGCGGGCACGCGCCGGAAGGAGGATCCGGCGGCGCCCATATCCCCGGAAGAGTTTTTCCTCGATCCGGAATTTCGAGGCACGCGGCAGCAGCAGATCCAGCGCCTGGTCAGCGCCCGCATCCTGTCGGGGCGTTTCCGGCCCGGCGCGAAGATGCCGTCCAGCCGCAAGCTGGCACAGCATCTCGGCTTGAGCCGCATCACCGTGACCCTTGCGTATGGCGAACTGCTCGCCGGCGACTATCTCGTCGCGCAGAAGCGCTCGGGCTACTTCGTTTCTAAATCTGCGCCGACCCGCGCGAAATTCGAAACCGCTCCCAAGCCGACCCTGAGCGCGGTCGATTGGAGCCGAGCACTCGGCCAGCGCTACTCCCACCAGGTGCTGCCCGAAAAGCCGGAGGAATGGCGCCTCTACCCCTATCGATTCATCTACGGCCAGGGGGACGAGTCGCTTTTCGACCACCGCAACTGGCGACTCTGCGCGCTCCAGGCGCTGGGCCGCAAGGACTTCCACTCCGTGACGGCGGACTCGTTCGAGCGCGACGATCCCGAACTCGTCAAGTATATCGCTCTCCAGACATTGCCCCGGCGCGGCATCCAGGCCGGAAGCGATGAAATCCTGATCACGCTCGGAGCCCAGAACGCGCTCTGGCTGTCCGCTCAGGTGCTGCTCAATCAGCGCCGGACGGCAGCGATGGAAAACCCAGGCTACCCTGGGCTGCGGGCCGTGCTCCAACAGACGCCCTGCAATCTCCTGGCCGCGAGCGTCAATGATGATGGGCTCGTGTTCGAAGACCTCCCCAGCGGGGTCGACGTGGTGTTCACGACGCCGAGTCATCAGTGCCCGACCAACGTCACCATGCCGGTGGAACGGCGTCGTGCCTTTCTAGACCACGCCGCGGCCAACGGCTACATCATCGTCGAGGACGATTACGAATTCGAGATGTCGTTCCTCAAATCGCCGGCACCGGCGCTCAAGTCGCTCGATCACGACGGGCGTGTCGTCTACGTGGGCTCGCTGTCGAAATCCCTCTTTCCAGGGCTCAGGCTCGGTTATCTGGTCGGCCCCGAGCCCTTCATACGAGAAGCGCGAGCGTTGCGGGCGAGCGTGCTGCGCCATCCCCCCGGTCTGATGCAGCGCATCGCGGCGCGCTTCCTGTCGTTGGGTCATCACGACGCGCTCGTGGCCCGCATCAGCAGGACCTTCCGGGCGCGCCGCGAGGTGATGAGCGACGCGTTGGAACGTAACGGCTTCGCGGTGCCCGCGACCGACGCAGCGGGCGGATCGAGCTTCTGGATCAGAGCCGATGAGGCGATCGATACGAAGGCGCTTGCGCTTCGCGTCAGGCCGCGCGGCGTCCTGATCGAGCCCGGCTCCGTTTTCTTCGATCCGGCAAGCGTGCCGACAAACTGGTTCCGACTCGCTTATTCCTCGGTGGACCAGACGATGATCCCCGATGGCATCCGCATCATCGCCGAGGAGATCGCAATGTTTGGCGATAAGGGGCGCGACGATCTGGCCCTAACGCCTCGGAAGATCTCCTCCTAGAAAGCCGCCAAACAGTGCCGGAGGAGAAGCCTCATGAAGATGACGACCGAAGAGGCGTTCGTGAAGGTGCTTCAGCGGCACGGCATCAGCCAGGCCTTCGGCATCATCGGCTCGGCCTTCATGCCGATTTCCGATCTCTTCCCGCAGGCCGGCATCACCTTCTGGGACTGCGCCCACGAGGGCTCCGGCGGCATGATGGCCGACGGCTACACGCGGGCCTCGGGCCGCATGGCCATGATGATCGCGCAGAACGGGCCGGGCATCACCAACTTTGTCACGCCCGTGAAGACGGCCTTCTGGAATCACACGCCGCTGCTCCTCGTCACGCCGCAGGCCGCCAATCGAACGCTCGGCCAAGGCGGATTCCAGGAGGTGGAGCAGATGGCACTGTTCCGCGACATGGTCGCCTACCAGGAGGAGGTGCGCGATCCCTCGCGCATCGCGGAGGTGCTGAACCGCGTCATCATGCAGGCCAGGCGCGCCTCCGCACCGGCCCAGGTCAACGTGCCGCGCGATTACTGGACACAGGTGATCGACATCGAGCTGCCCGCGGCGCTCGGGTTCGAACGACCGGCCGGCGGCGAGGCGGCGGTGGTGGAGGCCGCACGGCTGCTGTCCGACGCGCGTTATCCTGTGATCCTGAATGGTGCGGGCGTGGTGCTCTCCCCCGGCGCCATGGAGGCGTCACAAGAGCTCGCCGAGCGCCTCGATGCCCCGGTGTGCTGCGGCTATCAGCACAACGACGCCTTTCCCGGCTCCCACCGGCTGCATGCCGGTCCGCTCGGCTACAACGGCTCGAAAGCGGCGATGCAGCTCATCGCCGGGGCCGACGTGGTGCTGGCGCTCGGCACACGCCTCAACCCTTTCTCGACACTCCCCGGCTACGGCATCGACTACTGGCCGAAAAAGGCAGCAATCATCCAGGTCGACATCAACCCGAACCGCATCGGGCTGACCAAGCCGGTGACGGTCGGCATCGTGGGTGACGCCGGCAAGGTCGCGAAGGGAATCCTGGACCATCTGTCGGACACGGCAGGTGACGCCGGCCGCAAGGAGCGGCGCGGCACGATCGCGCAGACCAAGTCCGCCTGGGCGCAGCAGCTGTCCTCGATGGACCACGAGGACGACGATCCGGGCACGACCTGGAACGAGCGCGCCCGGTCCGCCAAACCCGACTGGCTGAGCCCGCGCCAAGCATGGCGCGCGATCCAAGCCGCACTCCCGCGCGAGGCGATCATCTCGTCCGACATCGGCAACAATTGCGCGATCGGCAACGCCTATCCCGACTTCGAGACCGGCCGCAAATACCTGGCGCCCGGCCTCTTCGGCCCGTGCGGCTACGGCCTTCCGTCGATCGTGGGCGCCAAGATCGCCTGTCCCGACACGCCGGTGGTCGGCTTCTCCGGCGACGGCGCCTTCGGCATCGCCGTGACGGAACTCACCGCGATCGGCCGCAAGGAGTGGCCGGCCATCACCATGGTGGTGTTCCGCAACTATCAGTGGGGTGCGGAGAAGCGGAATTCGACGTTGTGGTACGACGACAATTTCGTCGGAACGGAGCTCGACCCCGAGGTTTCCTACGCCGGCATCGCCGAGGCCTGCGGTTTGCAGGGCGTGCAGGTGTTCACGATGGACGAACTGACCGACGCGGTCCGACGCGCGGTCGACGACCAGATGAAGGCGGGCAAGACAACGCTGATCGAGGCGATGATCAACCAGGAACTCGGGGAGCCGTTCCGCCGCGACGCGATGAAGAAGCCCGTCAAGGTGGCGGGGATCGATCCCGCCGACATGCGCGCCGACCTGACGGACTGACGTCCGCGATGCCGGGGACGGGCCGCACGGCGCTCGCGCTGAACTGCGGCTCCTCGTCGATCAAGTTCTGCATCTTCGATTGGGACCTTACGCCCTTGCTGGCCGGCAGCGTGCAGGGGATCGGCCCAGGCCTGAGGCCCGTGCTGCACATCGGCGGCAGAGACGTCGCGCTCGACACGCGTCATGCCGATCATGGCCCGGCTCTCGGATGCATCCTCGCGCACCTAGAGGCGGAGATCGGCAGCATCGCGGTCGCGGGCCACCGCGTCGTGCATGGTGGGCTGGTTTTCCGGCATCCCGTCCGGATCGATGCAGCAGTCCGGTCCGGGATCGAGAGCCTCAGTCCACTGGCGCCCCTGCATCAGCCCCACAATCTCATCGGGATCGATGCGCTGACGCGCTTGAAGCCGGACCTGCCGCAAGTCGCGGTCTTCGACACCGCGTTCCACGCCACCATTCCCGAGCACCGGCAACTGATGCCGCTACCCCGCCGTTTCGACGTCGAGGGCCTGCGGCGCTTCGGCTTCCACGGCATCTCCTATCAGAGCATCGTCCCGAGGCTGCCGGCCGTGGTGGGTGCGCGCGCGAGCGGACGCGTCGTGATCTGCCACCTCGGCAACGGATGCAGCCTGGCGGGCCTCGTGGCAGGGGTCTGCGCCTACACGTCGATGGGCCTCACCCCGCTTGACGGTCTGGTGATGGGCAGTCGCCCGGGCCGGCTCGATCCTGGTGCCGTGCTTTGGCTTGTGGAGCGTCATGGCGGCGATGTCGCCGCGGTTCGCCACCTCCTGAACACCGGGTCCGGGCTCCTCGGCGTGTCGGGGATCTCCTCCGACATGCGCGCGCTGCTTGCCGACAGCAGTCCGGACGCAGCCCTGGCCGTGACCATGTTCACCGACCGCTTGCGACAGGAGATCGGCTCCGCGGCCGCGGCGATCGGGGGCATCGACGCGCTGGTGTTCACCGGCGGCATCGGCGAGAACGCTCCGTCGATCAGGAAGGCCACCGTCGACGGTCTGGTTTGGCTTGGCCTTCAACTCGACCCGGCCGCCAATGCTCGCAACGCCTCGACGATCACGGCGCCACGCGGCGCAGTGTCCGCGCATGTCATTCAAACCGAGGAAGAGCGGATGATCGCGGGTGCGGCCCTGCTCACGACCGCTGATCGTACGGGCGGCTCGCCTTGATGCAGCCAACGTCCACGTCCTCCCTGAGGAAGCCGCAAGTAGACGGTCCGCTCTCGGCCACGTCACGCCATAGGAGTCGCGCGATTTATCGTCTGAGAAGAGTCGAGTGCAACGGTACAGGGCGTCCACCCGACCCAGGGCCGCCGATACACCAGCAGCTCGTGCCTGAGGGCCGTTTCGTTCACTACTGGCCGGGCGGGGCGGAAACGGCGGTCACCCGCCCCCTCCAGTGGCGTCCGGGACGTGTCCTAAGAACCGAACTATATGCCTTCAAACATGACCTTCCCCACCGTGCCTGACGTAGGTTTGGCAAAGCCTCGTGATGAATAGCGTTGCGAGGATCTGCGTCAGCATACACGCGAGGGGCGGAGGGACAAAGGAGTCAGTCTAAATATCCAAGTTCTGCGGCAGGATGACGAGATCCCGGATCACGATGTTTCGCGGACGGGTAAGCATGAATAGGACGGCTTCGGCTACTTCCTTCGGCTGCATCAACGCGCCGGTAGCAAGAGCATCTTCCATCTTCTCCTTGGTCCAGTCGTTTAGAAGCGCTGTCACCACGGGGCCGGGCAGGATCGCGCCGACCCGGATGCCGTGCTTCATGACCTGCCGCCGGAGCATGTGAACGAAGGCCTGGATGGCGTGTTTCGAGGCCGTGTAGATCGGTTCCCAGAGGACCGGCACGACCCCCGCGACGGAACTCGTAACCAGGATATCCCCCGTCCTCCGTTCGGCCATGTGCGGCAGGACCGCGTGGATGGAACGGAAAACCGCGTTCACGTTCAGATTGAGCATGCGGTCCCAGGCGTCGGGATCGCCGCCGAGCACCTCACCACCGACATAGGATCCTGCGTTGGCGTGGAATATGTCGAGGTGACCTGCTGCTCTGATGATCTGGTCGGTCATGCCGGCGACGCTCGAAGGGTCGAGCAGGTCGACGGTGACTGGGATCGCGTTCGACCCCAACTCCGCACAGATTTCTCCGAGTTTCTGCACATCCCGGTCGATGAATGCCACACGGGCACCGGCTTCAAGCATCGTTGTTGCGCACTTGAGCCCGATGCCGGAGGCGGCTCCTGTCACGGCGGCGACCTTGCCGGCCAGATCGTCTGTCATTCGTTCCTCCCTGGTTTCTTCGACGCACATCACCGCAGGTTTGATGGTTCGCCGCGATGACGGTTCCTGCGGCACTTAAGCAACTCGCGCTTGCGCCCGCTCGAAAATGTTGTAAATCGTTTTTCCTGTAAATCGTTTTTCTCCGGTGCGAACCGGCTGGTGCGGGGCTGATGGTGGCACGCAAGGTCGTGACGATAAGAGACGTGGCACTAGCCGCTGGCGTCTCACCGGCTACGGTGTCGAATGTCTTCGGCGGTCGCAAACCCGTTGCCGAACCGCTGGCGAGGCGGGTGAGAGACGCAGCGCGGGTCCTCGGTTATCAGGCCGATCGCGTTGCTTCTCTCCTGCGCACGGGTCGCGCGCGTATTGTCCCTGTCCTGGTGCCTGACCTCGACAACCCGTTCTACACGGCCGTGATCTCCGCGGTGGAAGATCGCGCCCGACTGGCCGGTTATGAGGTCTTCG
>CAXSEU010000171.1:0-7341 GCA_964236485.1 uncultured Lichenihabitans sp.
GCCGCACCACGGCGTCGAGCGCCGACAGCGGCTCGTCGAGGAGGAGCACCGCGGGGTCGGGCGCCAGGGCGCGGGCCAGCGCGGTCCGCTGCTGCTGTCCTCCCGAGAGCTGACTCGGGTGGTGGTCCGCCCAAGGGCCGAGGCCGATCAGCGCCAGGAGCTCGTCGACGCGCCGGGTGGTGCGCTTCGCGTCCCGCCCTCGCACCATCAGCGGAAAAGCGATGTTCTGCCGGACCGTCATGTTGGGAAACAGCGAGTAGCCCTGGAACACCATGCCGATCGGCCGCAGGCGGGTGGGCAGGTCGGTCACGTCGCGGTCATCGAACAGGATCCGGCCTCCGTCCGGGGTCGTAAGCCCGGCGATGGCGCGCAGCAGCGTGGTCTTGCCGCAGCCGGAACTGCCGAGCAGCGCGATCAACTCGCCCGATCTCACGGTGAGGTCGATATCGTCGAGAGCCAGTTTGCCGCCGAAGCGCTTCGACACGCCCTCGATGCTGATGCTGCTCATGGCCGAGCCGTCCCTTTGCGGTCGTGATCCGCCGCGCCGCCGCGCCTCGCGTCGGCAGCGCTGCGGTTGACGTAGACCACCGCGATCGACAACAGCAGCGTGATGGCGAAGCTCACGGTGGTCATGACCGCGAGGACGTTGAAGTCCGCGTCGGTGCTCTTGAGAAGGTTCAGGGTGTAGAGCGGCACAGTCTCGAAGCGGTCACCCGCCAGGATCTGCACCAGCGCGATCTCGTTGAAGCTGACCCCGAAGGCCAGAATGGCGCCGCTGGCGAGGCCCGGGCCGACGTTCGGCAGGATCACCCGGAAGACCGTGGCGCCGAGGCCCGCCCCGCAGGTGCGCGCCGCCTCGGTCAGCCCCATGACGCCCGCGGCTGCCATGGAGGCGTCGACCGACCAGTAGACGAAGGAGAAGGCGACCGCCGCGTGGGCCGGCAGCAGCAGCCACAGCGTGCCCTGGAGGGCCGGCGTGTACTGCCCGCTCACCTGAAGCAGGCCGAAAGCGATGACGGCGATCGGCACCGCGAAGCTCCAGCACGGTGCGGATTCGCGGGTTGCGGACGCGCTGCCAATAGCAGGCCGGCGCGACCAGCAGGATGTCGAGCACCGCGGTCGCGACCGCGAGCCCGAGGCTGCGGCCCAGCACGGTACGGAAGCGCGCATCGGCGAAACCGTCGGCCCAGTGTGTCCAGACGTAGCCGTCGGGCAGGACGTTCGCGGTCCAGCGCGTGGCAAGGCTGTAAAGCAGCACCGCCAGCATGGGGATGAGGATGTAGCACACGGCCGCGGCGAGCAGCAGCACCGCAAAACCCCCGCCGCGCGGCCGCACGGCGCGAAGTGCGGCAAGCCAGGGCGAGGCCGCGAGCGGGGCCTCGGTGGCCGCGCAGGCCGATCGGGTCAGGTCAGCCATCGATTGCCGCTGCGGGTGATGAGCCGGTAGGCGATCAGGCTGACGACCGCGAGCGCCATCAGCGACACGGCGAAGACCGGCATGCGGCGTTCGCCGAAGAGGGAGCCGAACAGTGACCGGTACATCTCCACCGTCACGAGCCGGTAGGCGGCCGGTCGGTCACCCTCCAGGGCCACCGGCACGCCGTACATGCCGGCCGACCAGGTGAAGATCAGCAGCCAGTCGGCCAGGAGAAACGGCCGCAGCACCGGCCAGCCGACATGCAGCCAGAACTGCAGGCGGGTTGCCGCCGAGGTCTGCGCGGCCTCCCACCACTCATCGCGTAGCAGCGCCATGGCGGGTAGCGACAGCAGCACGAAAAGCGGCACGTTGGAATATTCGTAGGCCAGCACGAGCCCCCAGAACGAGGCCTGAGGCGGCGGGGTCGCGTCGAGCCCGGCGCGCTTCATCGCCAGCGTCACCATGCCGAAGGCGCCGAGCGTCGCCACGTAGGCGAAGCCAAGACCGATGCCGGAGAAATTGGTCGCGACGTTGAGGATGCCGAGGTGGAGCGAGCGATTGAGCCGGGTCAGCCGCGATACGATCCACGACAGGGGCGCGCCGATGGCGAGTGCGATCGTCGCAACCGAAGCGGCCAGCCCGAGCGAGTTCACGAAGGCCCTCCGCGCCGACAAGGCGCCGTAGGTCTTGATCCAGTTGTCGAGGGTGAAGGTCCCGTCGTCCTTCGTGAGGCTGGCCACGATCATCGCGATCATCGGTGAGACCAGCATCACCCCCGCCACCGCGATCAGCGGCAGCGCCAGCGACCAGTCGGCCAGCCAAACGGCGAGCCGCGCCCCGGCGCCGGGGCGGGCCGGGGCGGTTTGAGCCCTCACGCTCAGCCCGACACCTCGTCGCGGTAGGTCGAGACGATCTTCTGAAGGTCCACCTTGGACCAGTCCGGGATGGAATGCACCTTGGCATAATCCGAGTCGGGCAGCCAGTTGGCCCTGGCGTCGTCGGGCAGCTTCAGGTCGCCCAAGACCCAGCGGATCGGGCGGGCACCGAACTTGGCGAAGGCGGCCTGGCCCTCGTCGGAAAGAACGAAGTCGAGCATCAGCTTGGCGACGTCCATCTTGGCGGTGTTGAACTTGTTCAGCATCAGCGCCGAGGGGGCGTAGATCGAGCCGTCGGCCGGGATCACCACTTGGGCGTTCACGCCCTTGGCCTTCACGGCCTTGGCGGCCGCGATGCAGTTGAAATCGTATTTGATCTGGATCGGCACCTCGCCTTTCTCCAGGGTCTGCGCATTGGCGGAAGCCGAGGCGTACTGGCCGACCATGGTCTTGGCGAAGTCGATCGCGGGCTTCAGGTCGTTCTCGCTGCCACCGAAGGCATAGGCCCAGGCGATGAAGGTCGAGACCGATGTGCCGGCCCCGCCCGCTGCGTCGATGGTCTCGATCTCGCCCTTGTACTCAGGCTTGGCGAGGTCGGCCCAGGTCTTGGGGACGTTCTTCACGACGTCGGTGTTGACCACCATGGCGGGCACACCGGTGAAGGTCGCGACCCACCCGCCGTCGTTGCCCTTGAGACCGGCCGGGAGCTTGGCGGCGTTCGGCGGCATATAGGGCGGCACGACGCCCTTCTGGTCCGCCACCTTGCCGTAGAGGATGCCGATGTCGGCGCAGATCGCGACGGCGTTGTTCTTCTCGGCCTCGAACTTGGTGATCTCCTCGAGGGAGTTCATGTCGGTGTCGGTGTGAGTCACCGAGAAGCCATAGCGCTGGCCGAGCTTCTGGAGCACCTCGCCGTAGTTGGCCCAGCTGTCGGGCATGCCGTAGCTCTGGAACTGCGTGCCCTGGGTCTTCGCCGCGGCGAGGTCGGGTGCCGCCGACCAGTTGGCCGCGTCGGCCGCACCGGCGCCCTCGGCTCGAAACAGCGGGACACAGAAAGCCGCCAGCGCGAGTGCGCCGGTGCCGCCGATGATATGCCGCCGCGACGGGAGGGCGAGGCGGTTCGAAGCGTCCTTTGTGGTCATGGCTTGCTGTCCTTGTCGAGCATCCGAGGCGCGCCGATGCGGTGGAGGCCGCCCTGTCGCGGCCTTCTTGCATCGGTTATGCGACGATCGCATGAAGGCTGTCGGCGTCCTGCGCGGCTTCAATCGGGCGTGGCGGGCGCAGTGTGGCGGGTTTTGACGGCGGAGCGCGATCGACCCCTGGCCGATGTGCAGGAACATGGAGGCGGTTGTCCATGTGCAGCGCTTCTTCAAACGCGAGCTGGGGTCTGCGGAGACCGCGGGTGTTCGCCTGACGGTTCGCCTCGACGGCGGCCCTGCCGTATGTAACGAGCTACTAATTCTATACGAGACGAGTCGCATGGCGCTCAGCTTGAAGGACAAGGACCCCGACAGTCTCGCGCGTCAGGTCGCGAGCCTGACGGGGGAGAGCCTGACCGAGGTAGTGCGCGGCGCGCTCCGGCCGCGGTTGCGTGACGAGCAGCTCAAGCGCGGCGAGCGTCCGTGGGACGAGGCGAAGCTCGACGCCTTGATCGAGCGCGGCAACGCCTTTCCCGTTTCGACACCCGCACCGACGACGATATCCTGCGTTACGACGGGACCGGTCTTCCCGCCTGATGGTGATCGGCAGCTCGGCTCTGATCGCCATCATCTCCAAGGCCGGTGCCCTGGCCGGCGACGCCCGGCGAGCGGGCCCGCGCGTCGCGCGGGTTGCTGCCGTTTTGGGAGGCCCATCGGTGCCGCGGCCGTTACCCGCTTAGGCTGCCATGCGACATACACAAGAAAAATCGGCCGTCTGCACCGCGGCGGCTAGACAGGTCGGCCCTCTCGCATACGATGCCCCCGGAAGCCGATGAGATCGGACGAAGACAGGGAGGAACACGACATGCGATCGCTTGGTCACGCCGTCAGCGCACTCGCGCTGCTGCTCGCGGGCGCCGTCCCGCTGAGCCAAGCCGCCAGGGCCGAGACCTGGGACGTCGCCAAGGCGGCCGCCCCCTACAAGGGTACGGAGCTTCACGTCATCTTCCTCGACCGGCCGGGCTATCGCGCCATCGAAAAGCTCCTGCCGGACTTCGAGAAGCAGACCGGCATCAAGGTCAGCTACGAGGTCGTGCCTTACGAGAACACCCGCGAAAAGGAAGTGCTGAACTTCAATGGCCAGGGGGATCTCGACATTGCGCTCGTCGACCTTGTCTGGATCGGCGAGTTCGCGGAGAACGGCTGGATCCTGCCGATCGACAAGTTCAGCAAGGATGCCTCGATCACCGATCCAAACCTCAACCTGAAGGGCTTTTTCCCGCTGCTGCTCGATGCGTTCGGAACCTGGGGTGGCACCGTTTACGGGCTGCCTTTCGACAACTATTCGGGCCTGCTCTTCTACAACAGGTGCATGCTGAAGGACGCCGGCTTCGACAAGCCGCCCGCGACATGGGACGAACTCGCCACCACCTATGCCCCGAAGCTGACCAACCCGGACAAGAAGCAATACGCTTACGCCTTGCAGTCGGCTCGCGGCGAGACGCAGTCGGCCGACAGCTTCATGCGCGTGCTTTGGCCTTTCGGCGGATCGCTGCTCGACAAGACCTTCCACTCGGACTTGATGAGCCCGGACAGCCAGAAGGGCCTGACTTTCCGGCAGGATATGATGAAGTACATGCCGCCGGGCGTCGTCAGTTGGGACCATGCGGAAGCCGTCAACGCTCTCGCGCAGGGGCAGGTGGCCATGATCACCGAATGGTCGGCCTTCTACCCGACCCTCACCGATCCGAAGACCTCCAAGATCGGCGATTGCCTCGCCGTGGCGCCGGAGCCGGCTGGGACCGCCGGGCGGCTCCCGGCGCTTGGCGGCTTCTCGCTGGCGGTAGCGTCGCAGGCGCCCGAGAAGAACCAGAAGGCCGCCTGGATCTTCATCCAATGGGCGACCTCGGACGCGATCGCCAAGGCCTACGTGGAGGCGGGAGGCGTCTCGGGGCGCACCGCGATCTACGACGACCCGCAGATCAAGGCCACCTACAAGTTCGTCGAGCCCATGGTGGCATCCTGGCAGAAGGGCGTGCCGGAGTTCCGTCCGCGCTTCCCGGCCTGGCCCGCGATTTCCGAGATCGTCGCCGAATGGGGCTCCAAGATGATGCTTGGCGATGTCTCGGTGGCGGACGGGTCGAAGGAGATCGGCACCCGCATGGAGACCATCCTCCAGAAGGAAGGCTATTACGACGGCAAGAAGAAGCTGCTGCAGTAAGGGCCGCGTCTCGTCAGGGCGAGCGGGACGGCGCCCGAAGCGATCCAAGGCTGCCATGCCGCGGCCTGGATCGCTTCGCTTCCCTCGCGATGACGGCCAGAGCCCACGACGTCCGCTGAGTTGAGAGCATGGCTGATCCTCTGCCCCGTCGCGCCTACCTCGGTTACGGCCGCACCGCCCCGCTCTGGTTTCTGGCGCCCGCCGTCATCGCGCTCTTCGCGATCGGCATCTACCCGACGCTGTTCGCCCTCGTGACCTCGCTGCGCCAGTACAACCTAACGCGGACGCGCGACGGCTTCCCCTTCGTGGGCCTCGCCAACTACGCCCAGGTTCTCGGCGATCCGACATTCTGGCAGACGCTGGGGCGGACCGCCGGATTTTTCCTCGTGGTCATGCCGATCGAGGTCGTTCTGGGACTGTGCATCGCGCTCCTGCTGCACCGGCCGGGGCTCGGGTTGCTGCGGGCGCTCACCCGCGTCTCGCTGGTGGTGCCCCTTGCCACCACCTATGCGGTCGTCGGCCTGCTCGGCAAGCTCATCTTCAATCGCGACTTCGGCATCGCCAACAGCCTCATCGGCCTCTTCGGCTTCTCTCCCTTCGACTGGCTCGGCAACCCCACTGGGGCTTTCGCGGCGATCTGCGCGCTCGACGTGTGGCAATGGACACCCTTCTGCGCCCTGATCTTTCTTTCGGGCCTCAGCATGGTGCCGGTCGAGATCGAGGAGGCGGCCCGGCTCGAAACCACCAGCAAGCGGGCGCTCCTCACCCAGGTGCAGCTCCCCTACCTGCTGCCGGGCTTCACGGCCATGCTGATCCTGCGCTCCGCCGATGTGCTCAAGCTCTTCGACACGGTGTTCACCATGACCCGCGGCGGCCCCGGTGCCGCCACGGAACTCATCTCGATCTACATCCAGCGCGTGGGCTTCCGGGTCTTCGACCTTGGCGTCGCTTCCGCTCAGGCCCTGTTGCTTCTCGTCATCACCATCGTGCTGGCGCGCCTCTACATCCGCTTCTTCTACCGGGAGATCGAATGATGTCCCCGCGTACGCTCGGCAGATCGTTGCACGCGGGCGGCCTCGTCGTGGTCTTTCTCGCCACCATGTTCCCGTTCTACTGGATGGTGTCGTCGTCCTTCAAGACGCAGACCGACATCCTGGCCTCGCCGCCGCTGTGGATCTTCACGCCGACGCTCGGCAACTATGCGGCAGTCTTCGCCGACGAGAAGGTCGTCAACGCCGTCATCAATTCGTCGATCGTGGCGCTGTGCAGTACGGCGCTCTCCGTTCTCCTCGGCGCGCCGGCCGCCTTCGCGCTCGCGCGCTATGATTTCCGGGGCAAGTCGGACCTGTGGTTCTGGTTCATCTCAAACCGCTTCATCAGCCCCATCGTCCTCGCCTTGCCGATCTACATCCTGGCGCAGGGTGCGGGCCTGCTCGACACCCACATCGTGCTGATCCTGGTCTACATCACGTTCATCCTGCCCATCGTGATCTGGATCGCGACCGATCAGTTCCGCTCCATCCCCAAAGAACTCGAGGAGGCGGCGCGGCTCGAGGGCGCAAGTCAGTTCGACATCTTCTGGCGCATCTACCTGCCGCTCGGCGTGCCCGGCCTCGCGGTCTCGGGGATCTTCGGCTTCATCTTTTCCTGGAACGAACTGCTCTACGCCCTAGTGCTCACGCGGCGGGA
>CAXSEU010000172.1:0-5883 GCA_964236485.1 uncultured Lichenihabitans sp.
CCCACCGCCTCTGCTTCTTCGAAGTGCCAGATCGGGCCCGCAACGTAAAGACACTCTAGCCGGGGCCGGAGCACTCGCGCGGTGCTGCGGCAGCCGCGCCCGCTTGCATGATCGCCAGCCCTTGCGAAGCCGCCTTCGGCCGTCGCCCACCTGCGGCACGGCCATGTGCCGGAACTCGGTCATGTCCTTGACATCGCCCCGAGCGCCACCCTATGGTGCGGCCGACGTGACAGGGCGACGCCCTGATTTCGCGGTTTTTGGCTGGCGTTGCGACAACAATAACGACCGACCGGAAGGTCGCGCTCGGGCGGATGCGATGGGGCTCACGAACGACGGTGAAGACGATGCCATGAGGGCCCGTCTGACCAATCTCTCGGGTGCGCTCGACGCGCACCGCATGGCCGTAGGAGCGAAGCCCCCGTCAGGCGGATCGCCGTCTCCTTCGGGGATGGGCCAGGCCATCAGCCTCGGATTTCGGGTCATGTCGGAGTTCGTAGCCGCCGTGGTGGTCGCCGCCTTCATCGGCTGGCTTATCGACCGCTGGCTGGGCTCCTCCCCTGCGGCTCTCATCCTGTTCATTGGGGTCGGCACGGCGGCCGGGTTCTGGAACGTCTACCGTATCGCCGCGAAGCCCTCGGGACCACGAGGCGGTTGAGCGTGAGCGGGCAGCCTCCGGCCTGCCGAGGTGATCGGTCCCGCCCGGGACGCCAGTGTTGACGAGGTGTAGGACGTGCCCGAGAACGCAATCGATCCGATCCATCAGTTCAACATCGAGCGCATCTTCACGATGCATCCGATGGGCATGGACGCGTCGTTCACCAACGCATCCTTGCTGATGGTGATCATCCTCGGCCTCGTTTCGCTTCTGATGATCGTCGGCACGTCCAAGCGCTCGTTGGTGCCCGGCCGGCTCCAGGCCGCGGCCGAGATGTCCTACGAGTTCGTCGCCGATACCGTACGCAGCTCGGCCGGTCAGGAAGGGATGCGGTTCTTTCCCCTCGTGTTCAGCCTGTTCATGTTCGTGCTTCTCGCCAATCTGCTGGGCCTGCTGCCCTTTTCCTACACCGTGACGAGCCAGATCGTCGTGACCTTCGCGCTTGCCGGTCTCGTCATGGCGGTGGTCATCCTCTACGGGCTGGTGCGTCATGGCACGCATTTTCTCCACCTGTTCGCTCCCTCGGGCGTCTCCCCGATCATCCTCCCCTTCATCATCCTGATCGAGATCATCTCGTTCCTGTCGCGTCCGATCTCGCTGTCGGTTCGTCTCTTCGCCAACATGCTGGCGGGCCACATCACCCTCAAGGTCTTCGGCGGCTTCGTGGTGCTGCTGCTCGGCGCCGGCGGTGCCGCAGCGCTGCTCGCGCCCCTTCCCCTTATTGGCATCATCCTGCTCACGGCCTTCGAACTGCTCGTCGCCGTGCTGCAGGCCTATGTGTTTGCCATCCTGACTTGCGTCTATCTCAATGACGCAATCCATCCGGGCCACTGATAAAGATCGCAACAACAAACGTCGCCCGACATCAAAGAGAAACCGGAGCACACATGGATTCCACATCCGCCCAGCACCTTGCCGACGCGTACATGAATGCCGCTAAATTCATCGGCGCCGGCCTTGCCGCCATCGGCATGGGTGCCGCCGCCATCGGCGTCGGCGTCATCTTCGGCAACTTCCTGTCGGGGGCGTTGCGCAACCCCTCCGCCGCCGACGGCCAGTTTGGCCGGGCCTTCATCGGAGCTGCCTTGGCAGAAGGTCTCGGCATCTTCGCCTTCCTCGTGGCCATCCTGCTGCTCTTCGTGAAGTAGCGCCGGCCGGCCGGCCTTGGGCGGTTCCGCGCCGCATGGGCCGGCCATGTCGATTGTCTTGTTCAGGAGCCGTCATGGCCGCCCCCGATGCCAGCACCGCGATCGCGAGTGCGGAGACCTCGTCCCAGGTGGAGCATCCCGCCACAGTGTTCCCGCCGTTTGATGCCAACAACTTCCTGCCGCAGCTCGTCTGGCTGGTCATCATTTTCGGCGCACTCTACTGGTTGATGTCGCGCGTGGCCCTGCCCCGCGTTGCGGATATCCTGGAGGCGCGCCAGGCCCGCATCGGCGGCGACCTTGCCGGCGCGACACGGATGCAGCAGCAGGCCGCAGATGCAAGCACCGCCTACGACAGGAAGCTCGCCGACGCCCAGGCGCGGGCGCGGGCTCTGGCGCAGGAAACGCACGACAAGTTGCACACGGACACCGAGGCTCGCCGCCACGCGCTGGAAGCGGACCTCAACGCCAAGCTTGCCGCCGCCGAACAGCAGATCGCCGATACCAAAACCCGTGCGATGAGCAATGTGGGCGGTATCGCCCGTGATGCGGCAGCGGCCATCATCGAACATCTGACCGGCAAGCCGACCAGCCCCGAAACGATCGGCGCCGCCGTCGCAGCGATCAAGCCGAACTGAGGACCCGAGGATGCATTTCGACGCCGAGTTCTACGTCGCCCTGGGCTTCATCATCTTCGTCCTGCTGCTGGTCTACCTCGGCGTTCATAAGACGCTGACCTCAGCTCTCGACACGCGCGCCCACAAGATTTCCGGTGAACTCGCGCAGGCCAAGACGCTTCACGACGAAGCGGCCGCGTTGCTGGACACCTTCAAGCGTAAGGCCACGGCGGCCGAAGCAGAAGCTGCTGCCATTGTCGCGCAGGCGCGGCGGGAAGCCGAGGTGCTGGCGCAGGAAACCCAGGTTCGCCTGGCGGAATTTGTCGGCAGGCGCACGCGGCAGGCGGAACAACAGATCGCCATGGCGGAGACGCAAGCGACGGCGGATGTCCAGGCGGCGGCAGCGGACGCGGCCGTGAAGGCGGCCGAAATCGTGCTCCGCAACGATCCTCACGGCACGGGAGCCTCGAACCTGATCGGACTCGAGATCGAGAAGCTCAAGGGCCGACTGCACTGAGCTATATTTGCGGCCATCGGCCTACGAGTAAAAAGGGTCGCGGCATTGATGCTGCGACCCTTTTTACTCGTACAAGCGGCGGAGGTAATCAAACGGCGGCATGCGAGACCCGGTAGAGCACGTCAGCTAGCACGAGCGCTTGCAGGACGACCCACGTCACGGCGATTGCTCCGATCTGCAAACGAGTCATATTCCGCTCCTGGCAGGGTGAACTCGCCTTGAATCCACGCCCGCCTTCGTTGGTACCTGAACATAATTACCGATCTGACCACCACAAGCTAACTCCAGGTCGGAGCACGGTGCTTCAGCGACGGCCGTGGATCAACATGGCTAAGCCGTACCCAACCGCCCCGGCGATGAGAAGGGCAATGAGCGGATTTTCCTCCACCTGATGCTCGAGGGCATTCTGCCCTTGCCTCATGTAGCGACCGGGATTGTTGTAGGCATCCTGCGCATAGTCGGCAGCGGTGCCGGCAGCGCCTCTGACAGCATCCTGGGCCTGGCTGGCATAGCGGCCAGGATTCTGGTACGCGTCCTGGGCGTAATCCTGCGCCGTCCCGGCGGCGCTGCGGACGGCATCCTGGGCTTTCCCTACATAATCCTGGGGCTTGTCGATGATGTCCTTCACTTTATCCGTGATCGTGCCGGCAGCGCCGCGGACCGCGTCCTGCGCCTGCCCCATGGCATTCTGTCCCTTGCCTTCAACCTGCTTGAACCGCCCCTCGAGCTCGGTCTTGGGTTCCCCGGTCAGACTTCCTGCAGCGGTTTGCACCTTGCCACCGAGTTCCTTGGCGGCGCCCGTCACACGATCCGAGTCCATGGTCGTTCTCCTTGGTTCTGGTTGCAGAACGAAGGAGACGGCTCAAGGTTCCGCTCACGGTTGCGCCCGGCCGGTTTTCTTCCCCCGAGACTCCGCCTTGGGCTTGGCATCCGGCGGATGCGTGTCGAAGCCTACGAGCACGGTATAGTCCTCATCCGCGTGAGCCCGGGTGAACGGCACCGCCAAGGGTTCCGACACGACGGTGAACTCACCCTGTGTCTGGCCGAACGCGATCGAGGCAGGGGCGTGGTAGAGCTTCGCCGCCGCGGCCTTGTTGTCGCCGTCGCGACGGATCGCGATCCGGACCGGAACGGTGAAATTGCCGGGCTGC
This sequence comes from uncultured Lichenihabitans sp., assembly GCA_964236485.1. GTDB lineage: Bacteria > Pseudomonadota > Alphaproteobacteria > Rhizobiales > Beijerinckiaceae > Lichenihabitans. The sequence continues at coordinate 4,086 of CAXSEU010000172.1, forward strand.
CCCGCGGGCCCGAGGAGCACACGGCCCGCGACGCCGACCTTGATGAGCAGTTCGTTGCCGGCCCTCGTACATTCGCGCGCGACATCGCCCAAAGCGTATTGATAGCGCACATTGCCGTTGCCTTGATCGGCGCCATTGTAGACGCGGTAGGCCGCCGTGCCGTCGAGAACCTCGATCTGCGGGCATTGAATCGGCTCATCGGTCGACGCCCGTCCCGCGGCGGCACCTGTCTCCGACTTGTTGAAGGACAGCAGATTACCGAACATCGACTTGGCCCCACTGACCGGCGCGGCCAGGAAGCTCTCCCCGCCCCCCGCGCATCCGGCCAAGACTCCAGCGAGCAAACAGATCGCGACCGCCTGCCTCATGGCTCGTCATTCCTCCCAATCATCGATCGCCATCTCTCTCCCGCAGATCCTCGTCATGGGAGTTTTTCGAACCCATCCTTGAAGCCCGTCAGTGTCAGGGGAATTCCCACGCCTTCCTCAGGCGTTTGAAAGATGATGAAGGTCGCCATCTTGCCCGTGCGCAACTGGTCGAGAAGCTTGTCTTCCATCACGACTTCCGCGACACAGCCGGTCGGCAGGCAGCGCACGAAGCCGGCGCGGCCGATGTCGGCGTTGTCGACCTTCAGCCCCAAGCCGGACGGCAACAGGACGCCGAGCGGAGCGACGACCCGCAGAAGCCGGCTCTTGTTGTCGGCCGTCTTGAGAACGATCACGACGAGGTTGATGTTGGGGCGATCTTCCGCCGCGACGCTCTGGATCAGCGCGCATTGCTCGCGGCTGGCGCCCGGGGGCGTCTCGCAACGCATCTCCCAATCGCCGTACTTGCCCTTGACGATCCCCTGCGCCGCGGCGGGACACGTCGTCAAGATGACGGCCGCCATCGCGGTCATCGCCGCCCCGGTCGCGAAACCGAGCAGACGTCTCGCGTCCCGGGCCGGTACGGCTCGCTTCGCCATTCTCACTCCACATCACGACCGCGCCGGGCGCGCCCTGTTCCGTTCAGGTCAGTGCGGTACCAAATCGCCCCTGCCAAGCCAAGCGCGGCAAGCCATGAGCCTGATCGTGTCCTAGCCTGACTGCAGCGCTTCGAACACCCGCGAGGGTGTCGCCGGCATGTCGATGTGCGTGATCCCCTTGGCGCGGTACAGCGCGTCGACCACGGCGTTCATGACGGCCGGGCACGCCCCGATGGTTCCCGCCTCGCCCGCGCCCTTGAGCCCGAGCGGATTGGTGGTCGAGGGGATGTTGCGGGTCTTGAACTTGACCATCGGCAGGTTCGCGGCCCGGGGCAGGCAGTAGTCCATCAGGGTCGCCGTGATCAACTGGCCGTCCGTGCCGTAGACCGTCCGCTCGAGCAGCGCCTGGCCGACGCCCTGGGCCACCCCACCGTGCACCTGCCCGGCCAGCAGCATGGGGTTGAGCGTCATGCCGAAGTCGTCGCAGATCGTGTAGCGCTCGACCGAGATGTCGCCCGTCGAGGGATCGAGTTCCACCTCGCAGACATGGGTGCCGTTGGGGTAGGTCGCGGCCGGGGGCGTGAACGATTCGGTGGCGGAGCGCACGTCGTCCGTGGCCCCCGGCAGCTTGGCCAAAGCCTCGTAGCTGACGCGCCGATCGGTTCCCGCGACCCTGATTCCGCCGTCCGCCACCTCGAGATCCGCAACGGCCGCCTCGAGTTCCTCGGAGGCCAGATCCTTGAGCTTCTTCGCCAGAAGGTCGGACGCGCGGGTCACCATGGCGGCGCCGACCGGGATCGATCGCGACCCTCCGGTGCCGTTGCCCGTCTTGAC
>CAXSEU010000172.1:5893-6371 GCA_964236485.1 uncultured Lichenihabitans sp.
CTTGACCCGGTCGGTGTCGCCCTGAATGACGCGGACCCGATCCAGCGGAACGTCGAGGTACTGGGACACCGCCTGGGCATAGGCCGTCTCGTGCCCCTGACCGTTCGACTGCGTCCCGACCAGCACGGTGAAAGATCCGTCCTGCTCGAGCGCCACGGACCCCTCCTCGCCTTCGCCCCATGCGGTGCACTCGATGTAGCTTGAGAAACCGAGCCCGCGGACCTTGCCCCGCACCCGGGCGGTCGCCGCGCGCCCCTCGAAGCCGGCCTGATCGGCCTCGCTCAAGGCCTCCGTCATGGCGCCCTCGAAATCACCCACGTCGTAGGTGCGATCGGTCTGGGTCACGTAAGGCATCTGCGAGGACTTGACGAAGTTCTTGGACCGGATCGCGGTGGGCGAGTGCCCCATTTCGCGGGCACAGGTATCGACCAGCCGCTCCAGCACGGCGTCAAGCGCGTCATAGGGCGGCAGCGAATCC
>CAXSEU010000172.1:6391-7337 GCA_964236485.1 uncultured Lichenihabitans sp.
ATGAAGGATCGGGATGTCATAGGTGCCGGTCGCCATCGTGGCGCCCAGCCAAGGGATGTAAGGCCCGAACTGCGACAGGTAGCAGCCGAGGTTGCCGAGGATATCGACCCGCATGGCGAGGAAGCGGCCGTCGGCACCGAGCGCCATCGAGGCGGTCGTGTAATTGTCCCGCCCCTGGGCATCGCCGAGGAAATGCTCCGACCGGTCGGCCACCGACGTCGTTGGTCACGACGCGCAGTTGCTCGGGCCTGATCTTCATGATCTGCTCGCAAAGCTGCGCGTGGAGCCCGTGCACGCCCTGGCTCGCCGTGGTCAAGGTGTAACGGTCCGTGGAGGCATCGTACTCGCCGACTGCCGCGCGTGGCTCGAGGTAGTTCGCCACCAGCCGATTGTTGATGACCGTGAGGCTGACGACCTTGTGGGCGCCCGCAAATGCGGCATCGGCCTTGGCCTTGTCGCCGAGTTCCTTGTCATAGGCGACGTTGGTGCCAAGGTCCGGCCAGACGATGGGCGCCCCCGCCCCGATGGCGTCCCCGGCTTCGACGACCGCCTGACGGGAGTCGTATGAGACCTCGATGGCTTCCAAGGCCAGGCGCGCCGCATCCGCGGAATCGGCCACCACCATGGCGATCGCGTCCCCCACATGCCGGACCGTGTCCTTGGCCAGGATGGGGTACGGCGTCAACGCCATCGCGGAACCATCCGTGTTGTCGACCGGGGCCAGGCACGGCAACGCGCCGTAGTCGGCGAGGTCGGCCGCCGTCAGCACCAGCTTGACGCCGGGCACGGCCGCGGCGCCCGAGGTGTCGTCGATGGTGAAAGACGCGAAAGCGTGCGGCGAGCGCAACACCAGGGCATGAAGTGTGCCCGCGGGCTCGACGTCGGCCGTGTATTTGCCCTGGCCCGTAATGAACTTCCGGTCCTCGACACGTTTGACGGGCTGGCC
>CAXSEU010000173.1:0-7330 GCA_964236485.1 uncultured Lichenihabitans sp.
GCCTACAGCGCCCCGGCGGATCTCGGCTTCACCGACGCCCTGTCCCGCGTGAAGCTGAAGGTTCAGGCCGGCCTGACGGTGGACGCGACCGCCGCCCACGCCGACTGGCATCTGCCGCTGGCCCATCCCCTCGAAGCCTGGGGCGACGCCCGATCCTTGGACGGGACCGTGAGCCTGATGCAACCCACCATCGCACCGCTCTACAGCGGCCGGAGCGGCGCGGAGATCCTGTCGATGCTGGCCGATGCCGAGCCGCGGACCGGCCAGGCCCTGCTCGAAAGTCATTGGCGGGGCACGCAGGACCCCGACGCCTTCGAGGCCAAGTGGCGTCAGGCGCTGGCCGACGGTTTCATGCCGGGCAGCGCCTTCCCGGCCGAGGCCGTGACGCCGGCCGGGGCTCCGCGGCCCGTACCATCGCCGGAGGCCCGCCCGGGCTTGGAAGTGTTGTTTCGCCCCGATCCCACCGTCTGGGACGGGCGTTTCTCCACCAACGGCTGGCTACAGGAACTGCCCAAGCCCTTGACCAAGGTCACCTGGGAGAACCCCATCGCCGTCAGTCCTGCCCTGGCCGAAAAGGAGGGGCTGGCGCAGGGGGACATCGTGACGATCGCGGCCGGCGGCCGATCGGTCGAGGGGCCCGTGTGGATCCTGCCCGGGCAGGCGCCGAGCAGCGTCACCCTCTACCTCGGCTATGGCGTAGCCATTCCGGACACGATCGTGGCCGGGCTCGGCTACGACGCCTTTCAGTTGCAGTCCGAGGCCTCACCCGGACATCTTTCGGGGGCGAGCCTGACCAAAACCGGGCGCCGCACGCGGTTCGCGACCACGCAGGACCACTCCACCATGGAGGGGCATGACTTCGTTCGCATCCATCCCGTCGGGGCGCCCGCGTTCGTCGAGCGGGAACGGCCGTCGCTGTTGCCGCCACAGGGAGTGTCCCCCAAGGGCGACGATGGTCGCGCCTGGGGCATGGTGATCGACGAGGATGCCTGCATCGGCTGCAACGCCTGCGTGGTGGCGTGCCAGTCCGAGAACAACATTCCAATCGTCGGGCGCGACCAGGTCGCGGTGGGCCGCGAGATGCACTGGCTCCGCATCGATCGTTATTACTCCGGGCTGAAGGGGAGTGGCGGGGGGCTGGACGATCCCGATACCCACTTCCAGCCCGTTCCCTGCATGCACTGCGAGGATGCGCCCTGCGAGGTCGGCTGCCCGGTGGAAGCCACGCTGCACGACCACGAGGGGCTGAACCTCATGGTCTATAATCGCTGCGTGGGCACCCGCGCCTGTTCGGGATACTGCCCCTACAAGGTGCGGCATTTCAACTATCTCGACTACACGGATCCCGCCCCCTCCCTCGCGGAACGGCGCAACCCCGAGGTCACGGTCCGATCCAAGGGCGTGATGGAGAAATGCACCTACTGCGTACAGCGCATCGCCAACGCCCGTATCGATGCCGACAAGACGAACACGCCGATCGCGGACGGCGCGGTGCAGACGGCCTGCCAGGGCGCGTGCCCGACGCGCGCCATCACCTTCGGCGACCTCAACGACCGCGCGAGTGCCGTCGTCGCGGCGCGGGGCGACCCGCGCAACTACGCCCTGCTTGGCGAACTCAACGTCCGCCCGCGCACCACCTACCTGTCCGAGCGGGGACCCGTGACCGACCGTGGCGGCGCGGACACCGCCCCAACCGGGAAGGGCTGAGCACATGGCAAGCGATGTCGCCGCCGGGCGGCGCCCTGCCCCATCCCCGCATGAGCCGCTCGGCAGGGTCGCCCGCACGATCGCCGCCATAGCCTTCGACCACCCGCTGCGATGGCGCTGGTGGATCGCCTTCGCGGTCTCGCTCGGCATGACGGGCCTGCTCGCCCTGGCCGTGCTGCTCCTTCTGATCGAGGGCGTGGGGCTTTGGGGCAACAACATCCCGGTCACCTGGGCACTCGACATCGTCAGTTACGATTGGTGGATCGGCGTCGCGAGCGGCGGCCTCCTGGTTTCCGCGACCTTCATGCTCCTCGGCGCCGAATGGCGAGGCGCCCTCAACCGGCTGACCGAGACAGGCGCAGTGCTCGCCGCCGTCGCGGCCGGCATCTATCCCATCATGCATCTCGGCCGCCCCTGGTTGTTCTACTGGAACCTCCCCTATCCCAACACGCTGCTTCTGTGGCCGCAGTTCCGCTCGCCATTGTTCTGGGACGCGGTAGACATCATCAGTTTCCTCGGGGTCTCGATCACGGTCTGGTTCATCGGCATTCTGCCGGATCTCGCGACGCTGCGCGACCGCGCGCTCGAAGACCTCCGCGCCGGCAATGGCCGCACTCCGCTGCGGGTGCAGGTCTACGGTATCGCGGTGCTGGGGTGGCGCGGATCGGTGGCGCAGTGGCATCGCTGGCTGCAGGCCTACCGGACGACCGCCTTGTTCGCGGTGATCCTGGTCGTGTCGCTGCAAACCGGTGCCGCCGTGATGTTCGCGGGCTCGGTCGAGCCGGGCTGGCACGACACGCTGCTGCCCGTCGCCTTCCTGTTCGGCGCCATCTTCTCCGGCGTCGCCTTCATGACCCTGGTGGCCGTGGTGCTGCGCGGGGTGTTCGGCCTTGCCGGCCTCGTGACCGCACGCCATCTTGATGTCCTCGCCAAGCTGCTGCTCGGGCTCGGGCTGATCAACCTCTACTGCTACGCGGCCGAGTTCTATGGCACCCTGCTCGGCGGACGCAGCTTCGATACGGCCCTCCTGGCGCGCCGCTTCGGCGGCACGCACGCCTGGGCGCTATGGACGCTGGTGATCTGCGCGCTGCTGCCGGTCCACGTCTTCTGGTTCGCCCGCGCCCGACGTTCCGCCACGATGCTGCTGATCGTCGGGCTGCTCGTCTCGGCGGGACTCTATGCCGACCACTTCATGGTCATCGTGGTCACGCTGCAGCACGATTTCCTGCCGTCGTCGGCCCATCCCTACAGCGTCGCGCTTTGGGGCGTCCTCACGTTCCTTGGGTCGGTCGGCCTCTTCTTCACGCTTGCCCTCCTCGCCCTGCGCTATCTGCCGCTGGTGTCGATCGTGGAAAGCCGGCTCGTCCGCGCGGATGATCGGGAGGCCGTCCGTGGTGTCTGAAAACGGCAGGTCAGCGGAAGCGCCGAACTGGGGCGTCAGCGCCGAGTTCTCCTCCCCGGAGGCGCTGCTCGACGGTGTCCGGCGCCTGGGACCCCGCCGGCTCGGCCGGATCGAGACCTATTCGCCGGTGCCCATACCGGGTTTGAGCGAGGCCCTCCGCATGACGGGATCGCTCAGGTTCTATGCCCTGATCGGCGCGCTGCTCGGGTTCGTCGCCATCATGGGGATGTGCATCTATGCGACCGCCTACGACTACGTTCTCGATATCGGCGGCCGTCCGCTCGTCAGTTGGCCATCGTTCGTCGTGCCGAGCCTCTCGTTCGCGATGCTGGCCGGTACGCTCGCGACATTGCTCGGCCTGCTGTTCACCAGCCGCCTGCCGCGACTGAACCACCCCGCCTTCAACATCCCGGGCTTCACGCGGGCGAGCCAGGACCGGTACTTCCTCGTGATCACGCCGGCCGACCGCACTCCGCTCGACCTCCGGGCGGTCGCGCTGGCGCTGAGGGGCCTGCCGCATGGTCCGGTGGCGGTCGCGGAGGTGCCGCGATGATCGGCTGCGCGAGGAACGCCGCCCTCATCCTCTCGACCGCGATGAGCCTGTCCGCCTGCGACCGTGCCGACATGGTGTCGCAGCCGAAATCGGCCGATTGGGACCGCAGCAACTTCTTCGCCGACGAGTCCAGCATGCGGCCGCCGGTGCCCGGAACCCAGCCGCGCAACGTGCCCAACCTGCCGGTTCCGCAACCGACCGTCATAACGCAGGCCATGCTGGAGCGCGGCCGCGAGCGCTTCGACATCTTCTGTACGCCCTGTCACGGGCGCTCCGGCGATGGCCAGGGGACCATCGTTCAGCGCGGGTTCCCGGCCCCGCCGCAACTCTGGAGCGACGCCCTCGTCAAGGCCAAAGCCACCCATCTCTACGACGTCATCACCAATGGCCATGGCGTGATGTATTCCTATGCGGATCGGGTTCCGCCCCCCGACCGCTGGGCCATCATCGCCTATGTCCGGGCATTGCAGGTCAGTCAAAACGCCGATCCGGCCCGGCTTCCGCCGAGCGATCGCGATCGCCTGGAGGGCACGCCGTGAGCCGCTCCGCCTTCATCTGGTGCGGCGTGGCCGCGCTGGGCCTCGGCGGGCTCTTGGCCCTGTCGCTTTCCGGTCAGGTCGTCCTGCCATCCTACCTTGCCGCCTGGCTGCTCGTGCTGGCCCTGCCGCTCGGGGCGCTGCCGCTCGTCATGGGCGCGGTGTGGCTCGAAGTCGATCACGCGCCGCTCGTGCGCGCCCTGCGCGCGTTGCTGCCTTTCATGCCCCTCGCGGCAGCGATGGCGATCCCGATCCTGATCGAGTGGCGCGTGCTCTACCCCGACGGCCCCCCGCCGACGAGCTTCGCCCGGATCTGGGAGACGACCGCGAGCGGGGTGATCCGCGCCGTCGTCTGCCTTGTGCTATGGACCATTCTGGCCTTCGTGTATCGGAGGCCATCGAGCCTCGAACCGAGGCAGGCGCGGCTCGCGCTTCCGGGTATCGCATTGCATCTCGTGATGGGAACCATGGTGGCCGCCGACTGGGTGGGGGCGGTCGATCCGGGCCTGAACTCATCCGGCCTAGGCCTGCTGGTCATCGTGGCGCAATGCGGCTTCGCCTATGCGGCGGCCTTGCTCCTCGCCACATGGTCGGGCGAGCGGCCTGAACCGGCCGCGAGTGCCCTGCTGGCGGTCCTCGCCAGTGCCTGGTTGTTTCTGCACTTCACCCAGTACCTCGTGGTCTGGTCCGCCAACCTTCCCCTGGAGGTCGTCTGGTATCTGCAACGCGACGGCGGCCTCGGCATGGCGGTCGAGATCGCGGCGATCCTCGCCGTCCTCCTGGCCGTCGCGGCGGGGCTGACCGGATGGCGCGGGCTCGGTCTCCTCATGGTGGCGGGCCTTCTCGTCCTGGTCCACGGTCTCGAGTGGTTCTGGCTGGTGATACCGACGAGCCGTGGCGCTTTCGGGCTGAACTGGTGCGACCTGTCCGCGCTGATCGCCGTGGCAGGGCTGCTGGGCGCGGCTGCGCTGACGGGCCGTCGGTATCGTGAGGGGCTCACCCATGGCGTCTGAGCAACACGCGCGATCCCGACGCTGGCGATCGCTCACCGGCTGGTCGATCATCATGGGCGGCGTTGGACTCCTGCTCGCGACCAAGCGCCGGCAATCCGGCCGGGATCGAGCGGCGCGGAACGACGGCGACGCGCAGCCGGATGCGCTTGGGAGCGCACGCGCGGGCGGCCGAGGACGTCCGCAGACGCCGCCGAGTTCGGACGCGCTGAAGGACGGCTATGAGACGCATGACGCCAATCCCCGCTCGATCGGCCTCATCATGGCCGTCGCGGTCTCGGTGATCGCGGTGGCGATCGCGGGTCTCTTCGTGCTCCTCGGCCGCTTCCATGCCCGGGATGCGGCCGGTCCGCCTCTGACGGCTCAGCAACGGGCGCTTATCGCGCCGCCCGGCCCTCCCCTGCAAAGCAGTCCGCAGTACGACTTGGCCTCGCAGCAGGCGGTCGAAGACCAGAAGCTGCGGGGGTACCGCTGGCTCGATGCCACCCATAGCCGGGCGCAGATCCCGATCGATCGGGCCATGGCGCTGGTGGTCGGCAAGTCGTTGGATGCGACACCATGAGCGGCACCGCCAACCCGCTCGATATCTGGCCGGCCGCGGCCTCCGCCTCGGCGGTGCAGAGCGACTACATGATCTGGGCCTTCACCGCCGTGATCCTCGTGCTCACGGCGCCGATCTTCATCGCCATCACCTATTTCGCCTTCCGCTACCGCCAGGGCAAGGCCGCCGACCGGACCAACACGGAAAGCCGCAGCAACCTGATCGAGCTCTCCTGGATGATCATACCCTTCCTGCTCACGCTGGGGTTCTTCTTCTGGGGCGCGCGGCTGTTCGACGAGCATCTGCACCCGCCCGAGGGCGCCATGCAGATCAACGCCATCGGGCGCCAATGGATGTGGAAGTTCCAGTATCCGGGCGGGCAGTCGGAAATCGACAATCTTCACGTTCCGACGGGCCAGCCGGTCACGATACGGATGATCTCGCAGGATGTGATCCACGCCCTCTACATTCCGGCGCTGCGCATACAGAACGAAGTGCTGCCGGACCGCTATAGGGACCTTTGGTTTCAGGCCGACAAGCCGGGCACCTATCACCTCTTCTGTTCCGAGTACTGCGGCACCGATCATTCTGTCATGGACGGCATGCTGACCATCATGACGCCAAGCGACTTCCAGGATTGGTTGAGCCACGCCGGCACCGATCAGTCGCTTGCGGCGGCCGGGGAGGCGGTGTTCACCTCCTATGGATGTTCCGGTTGTCACGAGGGCCGATCCACCGTCCGTGCGCCATCGTTGACCGGGCTGTTCGGAAAGCCGGTGCCGCTCGAGGCCGGCAGCACCGTGATCGCCGACGACAGCTTCATCCGCGACAAGATCCTGATGCCAGACCACAACAAGATCGCGGGCTACAAGCAGGTGATGCCGAGCTTCAAGGGCGTTATCGCCGAAGACGACCTCATCCGACTGGTTGCCTACATCAAGGCCAAGGGCGAAACTACGGGGAAAGCCGATGACATCCGCAGCGCTCCGTGACCACCACCCGCCACGATCGACGCTGGATCGGCCGGACGACTATCTTCACGAAGCGCACACGCTGCGATCCTGGTTCTTCACCACCGATCACAAACGCATAGGACTCCTCTACCTCATCAGCATCACCGGCTTCTTCATCATCGGGGCGATCGCGGCCGGCCTGGTCCGTCTTTCGCTCGTGGTGCCGGACGGCAGCATCTTCACCAACGACATTTACAATAAGCTCTTCACCATCCACGGCGTGGTCATGGTGTGGTTCTTCCTGATACCGTCCATCCCCGCGACGTTCGGCAACTTCCTGCTGCCGATCATGATCGGCACTAAGGACCTCGCCTTTCCGCGGCTCAACCTCCTGAGCTGGTACATCTTCATTGGCGGCTCGTTGTTCGCCATGGCGACCATCGTGATCGGCGGCGTCGATACGGGATGGACATTCTATGCACCCTTTTCGACGACCTTCTCCAACACCTATGTCATCCCGGCGCTGATCGGCGTCATCATCGTGGGCTTCTCGTCGATCCTGACGGGGTTGAACTTCATCGTCACCGTGCATCTGATGCGTGCGCCCGGCATGACATGGTTCCGCATG
>CAXSEU010000174.1:0-5992 GCA_964236485.1 uncultured Lichenihabitans sp.
TCCTCGCCGGAACGCCGTACCGCCTCCTCAAGAAGTTCGGCGAGGGCGCGAGCGATGCGGTGATGATCGACAATGCCGAATGGCTGACCCGGCTCAACTACATCGATTTCCTGCGCGATGTCGGCCGCCACTTTTCGGTGAACCGGATGCTGTCGATGGACAGCGTGAAGTCGCGGCTCGACCGCGACCAGGAACTGTCGTTCCTGGAATTCAACTACATGTGCCTGCAGTCCTACGATTTCGTCGAACTGAACAGACGGTTCGACTGTCGGCTGCAGATGGGCGGATCCGATCAGTGGGGCAATATCGTCACCGGCCTCGACCTCGGGCGCCGCATGGGCGCGCCGCAGCTCTACGCCTTGACCTGTCCGCTCATCACCACGGCCTCGGGAGCCAAGATGGGAAAGACCGCCTCCGGTGCGGTCTGGCTCAAGCCCGAGATGAACAGCCCTTACGATTACTGGCAGTTCTGGCGCAACACGGAGGATGATGACGTCGGCCGGTTCTTGCGCCTCTTCACCCTGCTGCCCTCGGACGAGATCGCCCGGCTGGAGGCGCTCGGGGGCGCCGAGATCAACGAGGCCAAGAAGCGGCTGGCAAGCGAGGCGACGGCCCTGATGCACGGCCGACATGCCGCCGAGACGGCGGCCGAGACGGCGCGGAAGACCTTCGAGGAGGGGGCGCTCGCCGACAGCTTGCCGAGCATCCGCGTTCCCGCGGCCGAACTGGCCGAGGGCCTCGGCATCCTCTCGGCTTTCGTCAAGGCCGGGCTCGTCGCCTCCACCAGCGAAGCACGCCGGCAGATCAAGGGCGGCGGCCTCAGGATCAACGGCGAGGTTGCGGCGCGCGACGACGCCGTGCTGCGGCCCGAACTTCTCGTCGAAGGCTCGATCAAGCTCTCGCTGGGGCGCAAGAAACACGTGCTGCTGAGGCCCGAGTAGCGTCCAGCTGCCGGCGGGATCAAGGCGAGACAGGTTCCGGCTCCGCCGCGCTCTCCGGCGGTGGCGATGCCAGGGGTGGACTCCCGCCGCGGTCGAGCTGCTGAGTGGCGGCCGCCTGGGCGGCGTTGTCCAGTGCGCCGAAGATCTTGCGCAGGAAGCCCGGTGCCATGGCGGAGAGCGGGTTGACACTGAGCACCGGGGAAGCGGCCGGCCCCGTGATCTTGTAGCTGATGCCGAACAGCCCCTCATGCTCGCCACCGCCGAGGATCGGCCCGAAAAGCGGGATCTGCGAGAACAGGTTGTTGACGCCGTAAAGCGGCACGAAGGTGCCCTCGAGGTCGACCTGGTCGCGGCCGAAATCCAGCGTGCCGGCGACCGTGGCACCGACCGCCGGGCCCGCGAGGGTGCCGTCTCGCACCGTCACCTTGTCGCCGACCTTGCTGAAGGACGCCTCGAGCTTGTTGAAGGACACGGCCGCGGGATCGATCTTGGCCGAGTCGGTCGACCGGCTCTGGTTGCCCATTCCTTCCGTCGCGAGCTGCTTGAGGTTGGGGTCCTCGCGCAAGGTGAAGTCGTGGATCGTGGCACTGCCCTCCATCCTGTTTTCACCCGGCGAAACGGTGGCGTCGAGGCGACCGCCCAGCATCCGCTTGTAGAGATCCATGAAGGCCAGCGTATCGCCGGCATCGCCGGATTTCACCACGATCACCGGCTTGGTCCTGGCCAGCACCCTGGCCAACCGGCCGGTAACGGTCAAGGATCGAAGGGAACTGCCCTTGCGCGAGAACCGGATGTCGGCGTTGCCCAGCGCCTGCTTGTTCTGCCCCGTGAGCACATTGGCGTGGAAATCGACATCGAGGCTCTTGCCCTTGTCGGCCGGTTCCTTGGACGATGCGGTGTCGGAAGCGCTCAGCCACTTGAGGAAGGGCCTCGCGTCGACGCTGGCACCCCGCACCACCAGCTTGAGTCCATCGGCGGACTGCCTCGCATCGAGCTTCATGTCGTCGCCCGGGGACAGGCGGACCTGGGACATCCTGGCCGACGTCAGCCCGCCCGCGGCATCGAGTTCGGCGGCGCCGCGCAGAGACAACCCGCCCCCCTCGAACACGATGTTGTCGAGCGACGCGCCGCCCCCTTCTTTCTGTGTCACCGAGAGCGTTGCCTTGCCGGGCTTGCCGACCGCCTTGCTGAAGCCCGGCACGACGCCATCGATGCCGCTCTTGGCGAAATCGAGCTCGACGGCGCCCTGGCGTTTTTCGCCCAGGGCGAGCGGCGTGGTGATGTGAGCGGACACGATCCCGGTGAGCGACTTGCCGAAGCTCATTCCCGCCTTGGCTCGCGCGGCCTCGTCCAAGGTGAGGTTGATCACCGCCTCGCCCGGCGCATTGCCGGCGGGCTTCCTCAGGTCGATCGTGGCCGGCGCCCCATACATGCGACCTTCGCTCTTGGCCCGGATGCCGGTCTTGTCGGCCACGCGTTGAAGGGTCGTGTCGGTCAATCCTTCCTTGCCGATCAGCCTCTCGGCCACGACGTTGGATGCCGTCGCGGTCACGCTGATCTTCGCGCTGTCCGGCGGCACATGGTCGCCCAGCAGCAATGCGATGTTGAGATGACCGTCGACCTGACCTTTGAAGCTCGCGGCGTCGATGGGCACATTGGCGAAGGGCTTCAGGGCATCGCGTGCCAGGATGTCGGCAACCGCGTCGATGTTGCCCGTGATATGCGCATCGATGAGGGCCGGGGTCGGCTTGGGGTCGGTGTCGGGCGTGTTGAAGGTGCCATCCACCAGGGTGAGCTTCCGGCCGGGCGAATCCTCCATCTCGGCGTGGCTCACCGAGAACAGCGACGTGTCTCCCGTGACCACACCCGAGCCCGTTATCGAGGTCAGCGGCGGAACGCCCGGCATTATGTCGAGCGCGAGGTCGGCGACCTGGTAGTCGAGTCGCACATGGTTGTCCGGCACCGAACGCTGGGCCCGCATCAACGCGAGGTCACGGTCCGTGAGGTTGACGACGGATTTGCCGCTGACCACGGTGCCCCCACGGACGTTGGCCAGGAACCAGGCGCGGACAGGCGCGGCGATGAAGCTCGGCCATAAACGCGACAACGCCTTTGCGGGCATGTTCTTGACGGTGGATGTGTTGGCGAGCTTGACGCCCTCGTCGTCCACCCGCACGTCGCCGAACGACTCGAACGCGACTTCGGGTCCATCCACGCTCACCCGATCGATCAGAAAGCGGCGTTCGTTCGGCATCACATGGAACAGCATCTCGGAACGTGCGATCCTGATCGGCTTTTCTCCGGGCCGCTCGGTGCCGAAGGTGCCTGACGCCTGCACGGCGATCTTCCAGGACTGCTCCCGTCCGGCCGGCAGGTCGACACGCCCGGTTGCGGAGAAACTCGAACCCCCGGCCTTCAACTGCGTCGAGTCGATGACGATGGCGTGAGAGGCCGCGTCGAGATGGAACCCCCCCGACATCGTATCGATCAGCAGCGGCTCGTGATCAGGATCGTCGAGCTTGAAATATCCGCTTCCGAGCTGGAAACGTCCGGTCGCCTGATCCATCAGGCCGTCCGGGCCGATCCGCACGCTGGCGTTGGCCGAGATCGGCATGTCGAAATCGAATCCCACGTTGCGTAATCCGCCCGCGAGCGTGACGACGTCGAGGGACAGGTTCTTCACATCGATCGCCAGCATCTTGGTGTTGTCGTCGGAGCGGCTGGCGTGAGCGGCCAGCGTCCACCGCCCCGTCGGCCCATCGGCCGCAAGGTCGAGCGTTGCCGACCCATCCGGCTTCTTGTCGAAGGTGAGTTCGGTGTTGTTGAAGACGCTTTCCGTGCCGTGCGTGCGATCGTCGAGCACCAACCGGCCGGAAACATCGACGCTGTCGAGCGCGCTGAAGGCGCTGTCCGGTGCCGTCGTGGCGTCGACCAGGGAGCGCAGCGTTGCCCCAAGGGCGCGCAAGGCGGCACTGCCCCTTGCCTGTTCACCCGCGAGGAGCACCGACGACGTGGGCGCGAGGTCCGCGGCCGGGAGGGAGGGGCGACGCTCCGCCACCGTCGGGGCCCTGTCGATCGCAACGCCGGGCGAGAAAGCGGCCGCGAGGGGAACCGCCGAGGTGCCTGTCCCGGCCGAAATGGCGACGTCCCCGGAGGCCAGGACCAACAGCCGCAAGTCGATGTCGCGGATCTTCAGTTTCCGCGGACTGATCTTGCCGCGCAGCAACGCCAGGGGATCGACCGAGATCGCGGCGTGCTGCGACGTGATCACCGGATGATGGGAAGGATCGTTCACCGCCAGGCGGTTCAGCGTCAGCGCCGGACCGAGCGAGGTCGCCTCGACCGTCGTCGAACCGACCTCGAACGTGTAGCCATGCCCGACCCGTTCGTTGAGCGCAGCCACGATCTGTGGCCCGACGTCGATCGACAATGGACCTCGCAAGAGAAGCCCGAACAGGATCGCGACGGCCACCAGACACAGAAACAGGACGCTCGCGCCGAACGACGCCGCGGTCACGAAAGCGCGTCGCAACCTGACACGCCGCCGAGGTTGCCGGAGGTAGAAGCGCGTCGGATGCTGCGAACTCGCCTCGTCGGCGGCCCAATCGCCGATGTCCCTGTCCTGTTCCTGGTGCCGATCGGCCAAGCCGTCACGCTCCTCGTCTTGACGGAAAGGCTGGAACCAACCTTAGCTCTACCAGGACGCCAACGTGGCCCGCGCCCGCGAACTGCCATCGGCGCCTAATCGGACAAAAGGAAGGCGGCATGACAGCTCCTTTGCAGATCGGGGACAGCGCACCAAATTTCGAGCTTCCCGGCGACTCCGGGTCTCGGTTAACCTTAGCGTCCTTCGCCGGCCGGAAGCTGGTGCTGTACTTCTATCCAAAAGACGATACCAGCGGGTGCACGCGTCAGGCGACCGACTTCACGGCGCTCAAGGCCACCTTGGCGACGGCCGGTGCGGCAATCGTCGGCGTTTCGCCCGACAGCCCAGAGAGCCATGCCGCCTTCAAGGCCAAGTACGGCATCGGTTTTGCCTTGGGGGCGGACGAAGACAAAGACGTCTGCGCAGCCTACGGGGTATGGTCGGAGAAATCCATGTACGGCCGCAAATACATGGGCGTCGAACGGACCACCTTCCTCATCGACGCGTCCGGCCGGATCGCCAGGATCTGGAACAAGGTGAAGGTGCCCGGACATGCGGACGAGGTGCTTGCCGCCGTCAAGGCTGCGTAAGGCAGTGTCGGAGCCTGCGCCGCGACTTTGGCGAAGCCTTAACCTTAATCGACTTTAATCGGATCCAGGATGGGTGCCGCTCGAGCGCGCGTCACGTCGAGGATTCTCTCATGTCCACGCAAAGTCTTCCGACCTTTGCACCACTGCCGAAGTCGCATTTCTTCTTCACGGTGTCGCACGGCACTGGGATGCGGACCTTCGCGATCCACAGGGTGGTGATCTACCTTGCGGCCGGCGTCGTTCCCCTGCTCGGCCTCCTCGCCGCGGGAGCGGCGGCCTACATCGTCTTCCATGACGACATCGTCGCTTCGCTGATGGCCCGGCAGGGCCAGATGCAATATGCCTACGAAGATCGGCTCGACGCGCTTCGCGGCGAACTGCAGACACAGGCCGTGCGGGACACCGCCGAGAGGGCCGTCGTCGAGAACCGCCTGCGCGATCTCATGTCCCGTGAAGCCAAGCTCGAGGGCCGTGCGGCGCTGGTCGCCAGCCTCGCGGACATGACGGGTCTGACGGCTACGCGGCAGCCGAACCTGCCGGGCTCGGCCGAGACCGGCGGCCGCCCCGTGCCACCTCTCCCGAACCCGCTGGCGCGGCTGCAGCCCGCCTTGCCGTCCCCACCGGCCGAGGCGCTCGGCTATACCTCATCGGCTCCCCCGTCGCCAACCGCGAGCGCGAAGAAGCCCCATCCGGAACCCGGCCCGGTCCTGCCCCTGCGGACACCCGAAAGCCTGTCTTCCGCCGATTCCATTGGGCTCCCCCTACAAACCCAGATCTCGCTCGCCTCGGCGGCGCTCGACACCGTGGAACAGGTT
>CAXSEU010000174.1:6002-7328 GCA_964236485.1 uncultured Lichenihabitans sp.
AAGTCGGTGCTTTGCTGAAGATCGGTTCGGCGACCCGGCAGGAAGCGTCCCGCCTCGAAGCCACGCTCGAAGACGTGGGCCTGTCAGCCGACCGCTTCCGTCGGGATATGCCGCACGACCAAGGGGGGCCCTTCGTTCCGCTGCCGGCTGATCGCGACACGCCCTTCGGGGAAGCCATGGTGGGCCTTCAGGACACGTTCGCGGTCGCCGCCCGCCTGCGCGACGTTGTGGCGCGGGTGCCTCTGGCCGACCCCCTCCCAGGCGTGCCGGAAGTCACCTCGCCCTTCGGCGCCAGGGTGGACCCTTTCCTGGGACGCCCCGCTCTTCATACCGGGGTCGATCTGCGCGAGAACTTCGGCACCGAGGTCACGGCCACGGCTGGTGGCCGCGTTGCCTTCGCCGGCGCGGCGGGAGGCTACGGCAACATGGTCGAGATCGACCATGGGAATGGCCTCCTCACGCGCTACGCCCATATGGCGGAGATCCTGGTCGGGGATGGCCAGACGGTCGAGAGGAACGCCGTGGTCGGTCGCGTCGGCTCGACCGGCCGGGCGACCGGGCCCCACCTGCACTATGAAATCCGTGTCGACAACGAGCCCGTGGATCCGCTTCGCTTCCTCACGGCCGGCCTGCGGCTTGGAGCCCAGGCGCAGTAGCGCAACAAACGCCCATTTTTCGCCGTGGAGAGAGGTTGAAGATCACCCCGGCAGAACGTCCTGGTCCCGTAAGGATTTCCGGCCTAGAGTACGTCAGGCTCTTCTGGAAGCGGAGCTTCCACACAGGCCGGTGAACGTACTCGCTTTTTCGAGCTGGCATATGTCAGCAACAGCATGACATAGGCTAGTCTTGGCCCAAGCGGGCCACGTCATCGTCCTCCCGCCGCTTTGCGAGATGCCGGAGCCGAGACGGGAGGTGATATGATCGTCAAGCATCGAAATGTCCTGGCCGGAACGGTCCTGCTGAGCATGGGCCTTTCGGCCTGCTCGACGATCGAGGAGCGCACGGCCTACACCAGCGCCGAGTCGGCGACGGCGGACATTCCCGGCATGGGCGCCGTGAGGTTCTATGCGGACTCTCCGGCTTACGTGTTCGACCGGCTCCGCCGCGACGTCTACGCACAAGCGGCCGAGCGCCATGAGCCTGTGACGTTCCTGGCCTTGTCGAGCGGCGGGTCGGACGGCGCCTTCGGGGCCGGGTTCCTGAAAGGCCTTGCTGAGAGCCACCAACGGCCTTGGTTCACGATGGTATCGGGTGTGAGTACCGGCGCCTTGTTGGCTCCCTTCGTGTTCCTCGGGCCCCAATACGACGGCGTCATCGAGGACCTCT
>CAXSEU010000175.1:0-7316 GCA_964236485.1 uncultured Lichenihabitans sp.
GTAGTTGGGCCGGGCCGGGCAGGGTTAGCCGCACCAGCGAGACCAGCGCGACGGCGTCGCCGTTCGAAACCCGGGTGTCGCGGAAGCCCTGCCGCCGCGCCGCGTCGCGGGTGGCCGCGCCCACGGCGAAGACGGGCAAGTGGCGGAGGCGGTCGAACAGGGCTGGCTCCGGTACCTCCAACGCGTTCGCACTGGTGGCCAGGACGGCCTCGAAGGGTCCCGACGGGTGCGGCGTCGTCGTGGCGACGATCGTCGTCACAGGCGCCATTATGGGCTCGTGCCCGGCCGCGAGGAGGTTTCGGGCAGTGCTGGCCGCAGCCTTGTCGGCGCGAAAAACAAGAACGCGCAAGGTCAGCCCGCGGTGCCGAACGGCGCCAGAAGGTGAGGAGGCGCGCGCGCCAGGAGGTCTCGCGCCGCATCCTGTCCGAGCCTCGATGCCTGGTCGGCGGGGCCCAGCGCCAGGGTTTCGGCCGCTGCCGATCCATCGGGCGCGAGAACGATCCCGCGAAACTCGAGCTCGTCGCCGCTTCGCACCGCGTAGCCGCCGATCGGCGTCCGGCAGGAGCCGTCAAGCACCGCCAGAAACGCGCGCTCGCACGTCACGGCAAGATCGGTGTCCGGGTCGAGCACGGCGTCGAGCACCGCCGCGGTCGCGGTATCGCGGGCCAGGATGGTCACCGCGATCGCGCCCTGCCCGACTGCGGGGAGAAACCGCGCCGTGTCGAGGATCGCGGTCGCCCGATGCTCCAGCCCAAGCCGCTTCAATCCCGCAAGGGCGAGGATGGTGGCGTCGAACTCGCCGCTGTCGAGCTTGCCCAGCCGCGTCTGGACGTTGCCGCGCAGCAGCCTCACGTCGAGGTCCGGCCGGAGGCGTTTCATTTGCGCCTGACGCCGCAGCGACGCGGAGCCCACGACGGCGCCCTGCCGAAGGCCTTCGATGCTGCAGGCCCGCGGCGACAGGAAGACGTCGCGGACATCCTCCCGCGGAAGGTAGCCCGCGATGACGATGGCCTCGGGAAGGACGGTCGGCAGATCCTTGGCCGAGTGAACCGCGAGTTGGATGTCGCCGTCCATGAGTGCCCGGTCGAGTTCTTTGGTGAAGAGGCCCTTGCCGCCGGCTTCCGACAGCGCGCGGTCCTGGATGAGGTCACCGGCGGTCTTGATCGGCACGATCTCCACCGCTTCGGGGGCTATCCCATGAGCGTCGAGGATCCTGGTGCGAACCTCAAGGGCCTGAGCCAAGGCGAGTGGGCTGCCGCGGGTTCCGAGCCTGACGTGTGTCATGCCGTTGGTGACATAGGCCAGATCGACAAGGGGGGCGCGTCGACAGACCTTTCCGGAAGCTTCGCTTCGCGGACGGCCTGACGTGCTCCGAGTTGTTCAGTGTCGCTCGCCATTCGCCGCCCGTGCTGCCCCGCGCAGGCGCTTATAGGGCGCTCGAGCGCTTCGTGGAAGACGACCGTCCACCTGCGCTTGCCTTGTCGCCGAGCGAGGCCTTAAGAGTCGGGGACTGGCGAAGGACATCAATGCGCGTCTTAGGCATCGAGACCACCTGCGACGAATCCGCCGCCGCCATTGTACGGCTCAGGGAGGAGGGCGGCGGAGAGATCCTGTCCAACACGATCATGAGCCAGATCGCCGAACATTCGGCCTATGGCGGCGTGGTGCCGGAAATTGCCGCGCGGGCCCATGTGGACGTCATCGACCGGCTGATCGAGCATGCCGTCGAAGAAGCCGGCATGGAGATCGCGGAGGTCGACGCGATCGCGGCCGCGGCCGGGCCCGGGCTCATCGGCGGGGTGCTGGTCGGCCTGACGACCGCCAAAGCGCTCGCCCTCGCGTTGCGCAAGCCGCTGATCGCGGTCAACCACCTCGAAGGTCACGCGCTGACGGCGCGGCTCACCGACAACGTGCCGTTTCCGTACCTGCTCCTCCTGATGTCGGGTGGCCATACGCAATTGATCGCCGTGCGCGGTGTCGGCGACTATCTCCGTCTCGGCACCACGCTCGACGACGCCATCGGGGAGGCATTCGACAAGACCGCGAAGCTGCTCGGCCTCCCCTTTCCGGGGGGGCCTTCGCTCGAAAAGCGTGCCTTGGAGGGGAACCCCATGAGGTTCGCCCTGCCGCGCCCGATGCTGGGCCGACCTAAGCCTGACTTTTCCCTTGCGGGGCTGAAGACGGCCGTACGGATCGAGGCCGAGCGCGCCGCGCCGCTCTCGAGCGCCGATGTGGCCGACCTTTGCGCCTCGTTTCAGGCGGCAGTGGTCGACACCGTGATCGACCGCACGCGTGCGGCCTTGAGGCTGTTCCGGGAAACGGCCGGGCGTCCGGCGGCACTGGTCGCGGCCGGCGGGGTGGCGTCGAACGACGCTCTTCGCCGCGCGCTTCAGCGCCTCGCCGGGGAGGGCGGCTTGCGGCTGATCCTGCCGCCGCCGATCCTGTGCACCGACAACGGCGCCATGATCGCCTGGGCCGGGATCGAGCGGCTGCTCCTTGGACTGACCGACGACATGACCGTGCCCGCCCGGGCGCGTTGGCCGCTCGACCCAGGCGCGGAGCGGGTCGGCGGCGGGCGCGCCTGAGGTGACCCTGCGGCTGGCCGTGCTGGGCGCCGGCGCCTGGGGGACGGCGCCGCCCGGCTTCACAGCGCCAGGTGTCGTCCTGTTTCCTGACCTCCCCCCTGAGCGGATCGAAGTCCCATGGCCCACTGGCTTGTAAAAAGCGAACCGTCGAGCTGGTCCTTCCAGCAGCAAATCGATGCAGGGCCCGGAGGGACCTTCTGGAACGGCGTCCGCAATCACGCCGCCAGACGTTCCTTGATGTCGATGAAAGTGGACGAGGAGGTCTTCTTCTATCACTCCAACACAGACCGCGCGATCGTCGGCATCGTCCGCGTCATCCGCCCGTACTATCCCGATCCTACGGATGGAAGCGGCACGTTCGGGATGGTGGATTTTCGCGCCGAACAGCCGCTGCCACGACCCGTGTCGCTCGACGGGATCAAGGCGAATCCGGCCCTGAAGGACATGATCCTGGTGAAGAACTCGCGGCTGTCCGTCCAGCCTGTCACCGCGGTGGAATGGGCCGAGGTCCTGGCCATGGCGGAACGCGGCTGAAGCCGCGGCCGCAGACGTAGGACCGCATCCCGGGTGGTTTCTTAAGCCTCTCACGGCAACGTCGATCGATGTTTGGCACGAATGTCTCCCCAGCGAGTCCCGGAGCCGCCGTAGCCGCGACGGCCGGGTTGGCCATGGTCTTCGCGCTCAAGCATTACGTCGCCGACTTCCTCCTTCAGACCGGCCCGATGGCGCGGGGCAAGGAGAGGCTGCAAGGCTGGTTCTGGCCGCTCCTGGCCCACGCCTCCTGTCATGCCGCGCTGACGCTTCTGATCTCGCTCGCGGTGGCGCCGCGGCTCTGGTGGCTGGCCTTCATCGATCTTGCCGTGCATCTCGCGATCGATCACGGCAAGACGAGCCTCGCCCGGTGGGGACAGTGGAAAACGGACCAGGCCCAGTTCTGGTGGTTGCTGGGGTTCGACCAACTGCTCCATCAACTGACCAACATCGGCCTTGCTGCGGCTCTGATCCTGGTCTGAGCCGTGTCGGCGCACGACCGTTCGGTGGACGACGGTGCCGCCGGATCTTCAGCTTTGCTGATCGCGTCGCGTAACTTACCGCTTGCAAAGGCGTTGTTCGCCCGAGCAATGTATCGCGATTCAAGGAGTCGATCGATGTCCCATCACAGCCGCCGCACCGTTATGTTCGGCGCCGCAGGCCTCTTGAGTTCCGCACTCCTGCCGTGGCGTGCCCGTGCGCAGGAGGCGGCCCAGCAACTCGACCCCGACCAGATCTATGGCACGGTCGAGGGGGAGCCTTTCCCGGTTCGCGCCGTCAACCTGTCGCGGATCAACGACCGCTTCCTGAGGTCGGTTGTGGAGGTGGACAGCACCGTTCCCCCTGGTACCATCGTCATCGATCCGGAGGAGCATTACCTCTATCTTGTCGATGCCGACGGCAAGACTGCCATGCGCTACGGCGTGGGGGTCGGCCGCCAGGGCTTCGCCTGGTCGGGCGACGCGCGCATCCAGGCCAAGCGGGAATGGCCGGACTGGTATCCGCCCAAGGAGATGTTCGCCCGTCAACCGGAAATCATGCACAGCATGAGCCAGTTGCAGAGCGGCCTCGGGATGGCGGGCGGCCCCGGCAATCCGCTCGGGGCCCGGGCGATGTACCTCTATCAGGGCAACAAGGACACGCTCTACCGGATCCACGGCACCATCGAGCCCTGGACGATCGGCACCAGCGTGTCCTCGGGGTGCATCCGCATGATCAATCAGGACGTGATCGATCTCTACGGGCGGGTGCCGGTCGGCACCAACGTCGTGGTCATGGGACCTGAGCGACCGGGCCAGACTTCCAGCCGCTCGCAGATGGACGCCGAGCAATAGACCCCGCAGGCGGCCACGCGGCCGTGGCGGCGCCATCCGGTGAGACGTTGCGCTGCCGGCGTCATATCAGCTTCAGCGCCTTGAGGCTGGCGTGACCGTTGCGGCCGATGATCAGATGATCATGCACCGCGATCCCCATAGGTTTCGCGATGCTGACGATCTCATGCGTCATCTTGATGTCGGCGACGGACGGCGACGGGTCGCCCGATGGGTGGTTGTGGACCAGGACCAGGGCGGTGGCGCCAAGCTCGAGGGCCCGCCGTATCACCTCGCGTGGATAGACCGGCGTGTGGTCCACTGTTCCGCGTCCCTGGACCTCGTCGGTGATCAGCCCGTTGCGCTTGTCGAGGAAGATGACGCGGAATTCTTCCTGCTCGGCGAACGCCATGGTGACGCGGCAATAGTCCAGCACCTCGCTCCACGAGGACAGGCTTTTCCGCTCGCGAACGGCGCCACGCGTCAGGCGCTTCGCCGCGGCGGCGACGATCTTGAGTTCTGTCGCCGCCGCCTCTCCGAGGCCGTCGATCTCCTGGAGCCGCTCCGCCCGTGCACCGAGCACCTGGGCGAAGGATCCGAAGCGAGCCAGCAACGCTTTCGCCAGGGGCTTCACGTCGCGCCGCGGCATGGCACGGAACAGCAGCAGTTCGAGCAGTTCGTAATCCGCGACGCTGTCCTCGCCCGCAGCAATGAAGCGCTGGCGAAGGCGCTCGCGATGCCCGGCGTGGAGCGGCTCGGGCGCCTTGCTGGCGTGCGGCATCGCCCGTTAACCGCCGGTCATGCCGAGACCATAGGGCGGCTGATGCCATGCGAGCGGGGAATAGGTGAACACCTCGACCCCGGTCTCGGTGACCCCGACCGAGTGCTCGAATTGCGCCGACAGGGAGCGGTCACGCGTGACGGCGGTCCAGCCGTCGGCCAGGACCTTCACCGGCGCCCGCCCGACGTTGACCATCGGCTCGATGGTGAAGAACATCCCCGGCTTGAGGACGACGCCTTCCCCCCGCCGGCCGTAATGGAGGATATTCGGTTCGTCGTGGAACAGGCGGCCGAGGCCGTGGCCGCAGAACTCGCGCACGATGGAGCATCGCTCGGCTTCCGCATGATCCTGGATGGCCGCCCCGACGTCCCCGGTGGTCGCGCCGGGCCTGACCGCGGCGATGCCGCGCATCATGGCCTCGTGTGTCACCGCCATCAGCCGCTCGGCTTTGCGCGGCGCCTCCCCGACGGCGTACATGCGTGAGGAATCACCGTGCCAGCCGTCGACGATCAAAGTCACGTCGATGTTGAGGATGTCACCCTCCCGCAGCGGCTTGTCGTCGGGAATGCCGTGACACACCACATGGTTGATCGACGTGCAGATGGACTTGGTGAAACCGCGATAATCGAGCGGCGCCGGGTAGGCGTCATGCGCCAAGGCGAAGTCGAAGATCAGCTTGTCCAGCGCTTCGGTCGTCACACCCGGCTTGACATGCGGCACCAGGAGATCGAGCGCCTGCGCGGTGAGTTGCCCAGCCTTGCGCATCGAGGCGAACGCCGCCGCGTCATGGAGCTTGATCTGCCCGGTCTTGCGCGCGGCTGCCGCGGTCGCCTCGACGAATGTCATTAGGGGGTCCGAAATCGGGATCAATCTCCCAGATCTAAGGTCTAAGCAGCGGTGGGGCAACGACAGCCTGGGGTGACGATCACTGTTTTCGAGAGAGGTCCAGCTCGGCCGCGAACAGGATCTTCCCTTGGCAAGCCCGTTGCCGGAGTTCAAACGATCCTCCGATGAGGACGACCCACGATGAATCGCCGTTCGGCCGATACGTGCCGACGGGCCTGCTCGCCAAGGCGGTTGGTGCGACGCGGCACTGCCCGCCGACCTGGATCGGCAGGCGCGTCGCTTTCATGCTGCGTGCGCTCGCGGTCCGTGGCTTGCGCGGGAAACCGCTCGACGTGACGTCACTCGGCGCCAGGATGCGGCTTTACCCCTCCCACAATACCTCGGAGAAAAACCTCCTCTTCACGCCGCAATATTTCGATCCGGCCGAACTGGGCCTTCTCAAGGAACGCCTGTCGGGAAACTTCACCTTCATCGATGTCGGGGCCAACGTGGGCGGCTATGCCCTCTTCGCCGCGGCGCTGGCCGGCCCGCGGGCCCGCATTCTGGCGATCGAGCCCGAACCTGAACTTTTCGAAAGGCTGTCCTACAACATCAGGCAAAATCCCCTTGCGGGCATCAAGGCGTTCGACTGCGCGCTTGCCGACCGGTCGGGCGAGATCACGCTGTTCATCGACGAGTCCAATAGGGGCGAGTCCTCGATACGCCTCGTCGGCTCGGCCGTGGGCGGGCGTCAGCTCAGCGTGACGGCCAGATCCTTGAGCGCCATCGTGGCCGAAGAAGGCTTCGCCTCGGTCGACGCCATGAAGCTCGACGTCGAGGGAGCCGAAGAACTGATCCTCGAGCCGTTCTTTCGCGACGCGGACCCTCGCCTCTGGCCCAAGCTGCTCATCGTCGAACATGCGCCGAGCCGGTGGACCATCGACCTCCCGGCCTTGATCGTCGCGCAGGGCTATCGCAAGGTTCTGGCGACGCGGACCAACGAAGTCTACGAACGTCGGTGAGGCCGGCATGCCCCAGCACATTGGTGCCGTGACGCTCATGGTCGGCGACTATGACGACGCCAAGGCATTTTATCGCGACGCGGTCGGCTTCGAGGTGATCGAAGACACGCCGCTTGGCGACGGCAAGCGCTGGCTGCTTTTGACGCCGCCCGGCTCCCGCGGGACGAGGCTGCTGCTGGCCAGGGCCGAGGGAGCGGACCAGCAGGCGCGCGTCGGTCGCCAGACGGGGGGCCGCGTCGCCCTCTTCCTCAACACCGACGAT
>CAXSEU010000176.1:0-2931 GCA_964236485.1 uncultured Lichenihabitans sp.
CAGGCGGACCTCTTCCGAGAGGTAAGGCCCCTCGGAGAGGACGACGCCCGCGGTGTCGGCCCCGACGTGGCCGGCGATGCACGGGAGCGCGTAGACCATCGCCCCGGGTGCGACGTCGAGCCCAAGCGTCCGCGCCGGCGCCTCGTAGGCGCCGTCGATCGTGAGAGCGAAGGGCGCACCGCCGAGTTCCGTCGGGTCGAGGCCGAGGAACAGGTGATGCATGATCGGATTGCCGACGACCGTCATGTCGAGAACGTCTTCGCGGCCGACGCCGGCCGAGGTCGCGACCTCGCCGACGAGCGTGTTCAGCGCGTCGCGCACGGCTTCGGTCAGGTCCTTGTCGCCGCCCGGGTTCATCATCACAAAGGAGACGCGGCTCATCAGATCCTCGCCGAAGCGGATCTGCGGATTCATGCTGCCCGCCGAGGCGATGACGGCGCCCGTGTGGAGGTCGCAAAGATGCGCCGCTATGGTGGTCGAGCCGATGTCCACTGCCACCCCCAGGGCCCGGTCCGAGTAGCCGGGCCGCACCGCCACGATCACGCCGTCGAGCCGCACCGCGACCGTGACCTGCCAGAGGCCCTGCCGCAGGACCTTCTGGAGATCGCGGAGCACGTGGAGATCCGCACGCATCCCGCTCAACTTGTGCTGCGACTCCAGCGCCGCCGACAGTCGCCTGAAGTCGCTCGACGGATCGTGCATGTCGGGCTCGACCACCTCGACATAGTAGAGCCGGACGACGGGATCGACGGCGATGGGGTGGGCTTCGGCGCGCTTGCGCACCACCTGTTTGTGGACCTGCGAATCGGCCGGGACGTCGACGACGAGGTCGCCCAGGATTAGGGCCTGGCAGCCGAGCCGCCGCTCGGGCTTCAGCGGACCGCGCTTCTCCGTGTGACGGATCTCGACCGGTCCCACCGGCGAGACGTTCCCGCTATGAGAACTGATCGCGTATTTGGCGAACTCCCCTTGGCTCACCTCGACCTGGCAACGGCCGCAGATGCCGCGTCCGCCGCAGACGCTGTCGAGATCGACTCCCAGCGACCGGGCGGCATCGAGTACGCTCGTTCCATGCGCGAAGTCGCCCCGCCGGCCGGAGGGCGCGAAGACGACGAAATGGTTCCCCAAACTCATTCCCGGTTGCGCCGGCGGCCTTCGCGGCGTGCGCCCGCGCCTTCGGTGGCCACGTTTGCGGGATCTCGGTATTTGCGGATCCAACTGCCGCAGTTTGGATCATGGCCCATGACGACATCAGCCCCGAGGATCGCCTGCATGTCTTCCGGGTGCAGGGGGTTCATGATGGCGGACGTCATGCCGGCCCCGATCATCATCGGCAGGAAGGAGGCGTTGAGGCCGCGCCGATTGGGCAGCCCGAAGGAGAAGTTGGACGCCCCGCAGCTCGTATTCACCTTCAACTCGCCCTGCAGGCGCCGGAGCAGGTGCATCAGCCGAAAACCCGCATCGTTGATGGCGCCGACCGGCATCACCAGCGGGTCAACGACGACGTCCTCCCGCGGGATGCCGTAGTCGGCCGCGCGCTCGACGATCTTCTTGGCCACCTCGTAGCGGATGTCGGGATCCTCGGAAATGCCGGTCTCGTCGTTGGAGATCGCGATCACGGCGGCACCGTATTTCTTGATCAGCGGGAGCACGCGTTCCAGCCGCTCCTCCTCGCCGGTCACGGAGTTGACCAGCGGCTTGCCCTTGTAGACTGCAAGGCCGGCCTCAAGGGCTTCCACGATCGAGGAATCGATGGAGAGCGGCACGTCCACGGTCTCCTGAACGAGCTTGATGCAATCGGCGAGAATCCGGGGTTCGTCGGCCATGGGGATGCCGGCATTGACGTCGAGCATCTGCGCGCCCGCCTGCACCTGCGCGACGGCATCGGCCACGACGCGAGAGTAATCACCTCGCGCCATCTCCTCGGCGAGGAGCTTGCGGCCGGTCGGATTGATGCGCTCCCCGATCATGACGAAGCGGCGCTCGAACCCGAGCACGACCTCGCGCTTGTCGGAGCTAATCCGTGTCTCGGTCATGCCTGTTCCCCTGCGTGGCTCGCGTGATGTCGTCAACGCCCCGAAGGCTCACGACACCTCCATGGTCTCGACGGAACGGGTCGTCGGCACACGGTCGCGGTGCCAAGGCGTGCGGCCCGCGAGAACGCCGGACTCGTGGACGATGTCCGACACATATTCTTCCTGGCGATAGGCCATGACGTGGACGCCCGCAATCCCATGCAGTTCCCGAAGCTGCTGGATCATCTCGACGCAGATGCGCTTGCCTTCGCGCTTCTGGTCCTGCGCCCCTTCGATCCGTGCGATGACGGCATCCGGGATATGGACGCCGGCCACGTTGGCGCGCATCCAGCGCGCCGTCTTAGCCGAAGCCAGCGGCCCCACACCCGCGAGGATGAAACAGCGCTCGTGCAGGCCCATGTCCCGCACGCGTTGCATGAAGGCGCTCATCATCGAGAGATCGAAGCAATATTGCGTCTGGATGAACTGCGCGCCAGCGGCGATCTTCTTCGCGAGGCGGATCGGCCGAAACGCGTAAGGGGGGGCGAACGGGTTCTCGGCGGCGCCGATGAAGACCCGCGGCGGCGTCGTGATCCTGCGGCCCGAGAGAAACTTGGCCTCGTCGCGCATCATCCTGATCAGGCCGAGGAGCGATGTCGAATCGAGATCGAACACCGGCTTGGCCTGCGGGTGGTCTCCGCCCTGCACGCCGTCTCCCGTGAGACAGAGGATGTTTCCGACTTCCAGTGCGGCGGCACCAAGGACGTTGCCCTGTATGGCGATGCGGTTGTAGTCGCGGCAGGAAATCTGCAGCACCGGCGAGTAGCCGCGACGCGTCAACAGCGAACAGATCGCGACGCTCGACATGTGGCAATTGGCGCCCGATCCGTCGGTCGCATTGATCCCGTCGACCCAT
>CAXSEU010000176.1:2941-7299 GCA_964236485.1 uncultured Lichenihabitans sp.
CTTGAAGAGTGCGGTGCGCTCGTAGATATCCTCCGGATTGACCGAATCCGGCGGGTTGAGTTCCGCCGTGACCGCGAACTCGCCGCGCCGCAGCACGCGCTCGAGCCGCCCCCGCGACGAGTGCCCCGGGAGTTCGGAAAGCGGCGCGCCCGGGTCGAGGCCGTAATCGTCAGGGTGCAGCACGACGCCGTGCCACATCGAGCCAGGACGACCAGCCCGCGCGGCGATGGTCGATCGGCGGCTGCACCGTCTTGATCTTGTCGCCATGCACCATATGGGCGGCGCCCTCATAGGCTTTCACCCAAACGCAGGCCATGGCCGGATGCACCTCGCAATTGCCGTTGGATCGCACGCCCCCACAGGGTCCGTTGCGCAGGTTCTTCGGGCAGTTCATGGGGCAGGACATGCCGGTCGAGGACAGGATGCATTGCCCGCACATCCGACAATCGAAGAGCGTCGACTTCGTTAATCGTTCCAGGGCGGCGACGGGCCGCTCCAGCCGGTCGTAGCCGATCCTGGCGATGATCGGCGACAGGCCGAGGAGCGCGCGCTCGAACCCCGCGTAGAATGCCTCGAAGAAGCGGGAATGGCGGATGCTGAAACCCCGAAGCGACCCGCGATGGGCCGGCCTGACGTGTCCCCGCCCGAATGCGTCGGCGGCTCTGCTCGGCATCATGACCGGCGCCCGCCCGATGCCACCAGGGCTTTCAACGTCTCAGGGTCGTATTCGCGCTCGAGGCGTTCGGCCGCCGCCGCCGCCTCGGCCTCGAGATCGTCGCCGCAGGGTGTCGGATCGCCGCGCCGCCACTCTTCGAGGTAAGCGTCGGTCTCCGCCGCCCCGTTGCGCATGGCGCAGCGATCGATGGCTTCGATGAAGCGTTTCGACAGTTCGCGCTTGACGCTTCTGCGGCCGGCCTTGACCACGACCTGCGCCGGAATGTCACGCCACGACAAGACCACGAGGTTCGCCATCACACAGCCTCCACGGCTCTGACCGGCGCAGCCTTCGGCAGGACAAAGGCCTCGATCCCGATGAGCCCGGTGAACCGAACCTCCAGGGCGAGGCCCAGGCGCGCCGCCGCTCCCTCGGCTTTCACGCGGAGGTCGGCATCCTCGGACTGCGCCAGGTAAACCACGCGTTTGTAATGGCCGAAGATCCAGTCGCGCATATCCGGGTGCCGCGCGAGGCCCAAGCCCTCGACGATCAGCCGGTCGAAGTGACGGACGAGATAGTCCGTCAGGAAGAAGGTGCCGACCTCCTCCTCCATCAAGGCCTCGAGAACCGTTGCGCCGAGATAGAAGTCATAGCAATGCGCGCCGGGGATCCGCTCGACGCCCTCCTCGGCCAACACTCGGTCGAGTTCGCCTCCCGTGCCGCAATCGCCGTAAAGGCACAGGATGCGCTCGTAGCGGTCCCGGTTCTCACGGATCTTGCGTCCCACCGCGGGCGCGATCATCTCGGGATGGTTGTGCAGGATGGCTGGCAGACAGGCGATCTTCAGATGGTCGAGCCGATTAGCCCGGAGCACCGACACGAGTTCGCGTGCCAAGGCCCCGCAGGCGATGACGAGGGTCGGTACCCCGCGCGAATGGGTTTGCTCGATCACCGTTTCCCTCCCGGTTCAGGCGCGCGCCTGAACCGAACCCTGGCGTCTGGCCATGAAGGCCTTGGCGGTCTCGACCGCCACCGCCGCATCGCGGCAATAGGCGTCCGCGCCCACCGAATTGGCGAAGGCCTCGTTCAAGGGCGCGCCGCCGACCAGCACGATATAGTCGTCGCGCATGCCCTTTTCCTTCAGGGTATCAATGACGACCTTCATGTAGGGCATCGTCGTGGTGAGCAGCGCCGACATGCCGATGATCTCGGGCTGATGCTCCTCGATCGCCTTGAGGTAGTTCTCGACCGGGTTGTTGATGCCGATGTCGACGACCTCGAACCCGGCGCCCTCCATCATCATGCAGACGAGGTTCTTGCCGATGTCGTGAATGTCGCCCTTGACGGTGCCGATCACCATCTTGCCGATCTTCGGCGCGCCGGTTTCGGCCAGCAGGGGCCGCAGGATGAACATGCCGGCCTTCATGGCGTTGGCCGACATCAGCACTTCGGGAACGAACAGGATGCCGTCGCGGAAATCGACGCCGACGATACGCATGCCCTCGACCAGGGCCTTCGTCAGGATGTCGTAAGGCGTCCAGCCACGGCCGAGCAGGATGTTGACGCTCTCTTCGATCTCGGGCTTGAGGCCGTCGTAGAGATCGTCATGCATCTGTTCGACGAGTTCGTCATCACTCAGCGCGTTGAGGTCGAGTTCGCCGTCGGCAGCCATGTAACGATCTCCCAGGAAGGCCCGCACATGGAGAAGGATGGCCGCAGCCGGTCCTTCTCCGCGCCAAGTCTTCATTGGGGAAAAGCTGCCCGGTTTCAACCCGCCTCGCTGGCGCGGCGGGGACAACATCTTGCGTTGCGACGACACGCCAACGCATGGAAAAGCGGCAGGCCTATGCGCCGCCGGCGGCCTCCGCCATGGAGGTCAGCCGGGAACTCGCGGTCATGAGGATGGCGGTGGAGGCCTTGGTCGAGCGCGGCGAGCCGCGGTAGCGGAACAGCATGATGTCGAAGAGCTCTTCGAGGATGATGGCGTTGACCTCCTGCGTCACGCCGCCGGCGAGGCCGAACTTGTCGGAGGTGCGCTTGAGGTCCTGGCAGGTTTGCTGCGTCGCCGGTGCCTGATCGTGGATGATCGCATGCCAGAGGCGACAGTGCTTCTTGGCTAGAAGGTTCGAGGAGAGCCGGCTCGGCATGGCGCGATCATAGAAGTCGGCGGCGCGATCGGCGATGACCAGCTCGGCCCAGTGCCAGATTTCCTGCCTCGTCTCCCTCAGCGCCTCGGGCGCAAGCGTGAACATTGAGGTAGGGTGAATGCCCATGAGAGTTGCCTTTGCCCGCGGCACACTCCCGGCTTTCGGCCAAGCGGCCGAAGATGCTCGACGACTGGCCTGTCGATCTGCGGCAGACTATTGCTCGTTACGGTGAAAGAAACGTTAAATCCTGCAGGGATCGGCAAGCCGGTCCTATTGCCGCAACTTCGCGTTCTCGGGGTCGAAGGGACTCTCGGGAATGACGATCACGCGGCGCCGCTCGCCGAGGACGATGATTTCGAGTTCGGTGCCGGGGTCGCCAAGGTCCGGCCGGACCATGCCGAGCGCCACGGAATGACCCACGCGCCACCCGTAGCCGCCCGATGTCGTCCGCCCGACGATCTCGCCCTTGTGGAGGATCGGCTCGGATCCTCGTGCGTCCGCGTCGGTGACGCCCTCGACTCGCAGGGTGACGCAACGGTTCCTGAAGCCCGCCGCCTGCCTGGTCAGCAGCGCCTCGCGGCCCAGGAAGTCGCCTTTCTTCAGGTCGATGAAGCGGTCGAGACCGGATTCCAGCGCCGCATATTCGATCGACAGCTCACGCGGGATCAGCTTGTAGGACTTCTCCATCCGCAGCGCGTCCATGGCACGGATGCCGAAGGGCTTGATGCCGAAGGACGCACCTGCCGCCATCAAGCGATCGAAGATGTAGTTCTGCATCTCGATCGGATGGTGCAATTCATAGCCGAGTTCGCCGACGAAGTTGACGCGCAAGGCCAGCACGCCGGCGGCGCCGATATCCATATGGCGCGCGGTCAGCCAGGGGAAGGCTGAGCCCGACATGTCCTCCTCCGCGGCCTTCTGCATCAAAGCGCGCGAGTTCGGCCCCGCGACGACCAGCACGCCGGACTGCGTCGTCGTCTTGTCGATCCTGACGCCACCCTCCTTCGGCAGCAGCTTCACGAGCGTGTCGAAGTCGTGGGCCTCCAGCGAGCCTGCGGAAACGAGGTAGAACCGCTCGGGTCCGACCCGCGTCAGCGTGAACTCGGACCGCACGCCGCCCCTCGAGGTGAGCAGGTAGGTGAGCGTGACACGGTTGAGCGCCTTCGGCACCCGGTTCGTCAGGATGCGGTCCAGCCACGCTGCCGCCCCCGGCCCCGACACCTCGAACTTGGCGAAGGCCGACATGTCCTGGATGCCGACGTTTTCGTGCACGTTGCGGCATTCCGCGCCGACGAAATCGAAGTAGTTCGAGCGGCGGAAGCTCCACCTTTCCTTGACCACATCGCTGTCCGCCTTGGGCGGGTGGTTCTCGTTGAGGATGACGTCTTCCTTGGCAAGATCAGCCGCACTCAACGCATAATCGAGGGGGGCGAAGAAGTTCGGGCGCTCCCAGCCATACACGGAGCCGAACACCGCCCCGAGCCCCTTCATGCGGTCGTAGCAGGGCGTCTGCCGCAGCGGCCGTGCGGCCGCACGTTCCTCATCCGGGTAGTGCG
>CAXSEU010000177.1:0-7272 GCA_964236485.1 uncultured Lichenihabitans sp.
CCGCGGGCGAACTTCATCTCGTCGTCGCCGTGCCGGTCAACGTCGCGTTCCCCAGCAGCGTGTCGGTCGCGGCCGGCGACAAGGACCCTCGGCCGTTGGATCTCGCCTGGAAAAGGTGCATCCCGGGAGCCTGTTTCGCCGATGCCCTCGCGAGCGTAGACGCGGTCGCTGTCTGGCGCAGCGCGGCGGGTCCGGGGCGTGTCCTCTACAAGGACGCGTCCTTTCGTGGCGTGGTGCTTCCGCTCTCGTTCCGGGGACTTGGCCCGGCCCTCGATGCCTTGGGCAAGGCGCCATGAGCCGAGGAGAAGAAGCAATGGCCGACGCAGCGGATTCTGCCCCAGCCATGGAGAAATTCGCCTTCACGATGCGCTTGAGGCCCGGCCAGGCGGCGCAGTATCGGCGACGGCACGATGCGATCCAGTCGGACCTCCTCACGCTGTTGCGCGACGTCGGCGTGTCGGATTATTCGATCCACCTCGATCCCGCCACCAACACCCTGTTCGGGGTGTTGTGGCGGCGCAAGGATCATAGGATGGCCGATCTGCCGTCCCATCCGCTCATGCGGCGATGGTGGGCTCAGATGGCGGACATCATGGAGACGCATCCGTCCGACGAGCCTGTCGTGACCCCGCTGGTCACCATGTTTCACATGATGTGAGCGAGGGTTGGTCGAACGCCGCCGCGCCCCGGTCTCCGAACCTCGGGGTGGGCAGGGTCAGCCATTTCACACCCGGCGGACGACACCGCAGGCGGCCGCCTCCTGCCGCTGGAACAGCCGGCCCTTCTCGGCCCAGAAGACCATGAGGAGCGCCACCACGCCATAGCCCGCGAAGCCGAGGGTCAGCGGCACGACGGTGCCGTTGAAGTGCTGCCCGACGAAGAAACCCAGGAGCGCTCCGCCCGAGGACGTGAAGAAGCCTTGGACCGAAGAGGCTGTACCTGCCACATGGCCGAGCGGTCCCATGGCGATCGAGCCGAAGTTCGACACGCACAGCCCGAAACAGAACATCATGGAGGCCTGGAAAAGGATGAAGGTCCAGAGGGTCTCGAAGCCGCTCAGCGCAACCGCCGCGTGTAGAACGGCGGCCGCGAGATAGAGCGAGAGCGCCGTGTGAGACACCCAACGGGCGCCGAGCCTCGCCACCACGCGGGAATTGACGAAGGAGGAGACGGCCATGCAGCCCGCCACGAGCGCGAAGAGGGCCGGAAAGAGCTTGGCCACGCCGAACACATCCTCGAAGATCTGCTGGGCGGAGTTGATGAAGCCGAAGAGGCCGCCGAGCATGAAGGTCATGCCCAGCATGTAGCCGACACCGATGCGGCTCGTGAGCGTGATGCGGTAGGCGGACAGAACCTTGCCGAAGGATATCGGGATGCGATCTTCCGGATGCAGGGTTTCAGGCAACCGCAGCATCGTCCAGGTCGCCACGGCGAGGCTGAAGATCGCCAGCCCGCCGAAGATCCACTGCCATGGACCGACCAACATGATGATCTGCCCGAGGGAGGGGGCGAGGATGGGCACGGCCAGGAACACGATGAAGGAGAGCGACATGACCCGGGCCATCTGGTCGCCGGAGTAGCAGTCGCGCACGATGGCGACCGCCAGAACCCGCGTCGCGGCCGAGCCGATTCCCTGAATGGTGCGGGCAACGATCAGCATTTCGAGCGAGGTCGAGAAGGCGGCGACGATGCTGGAGGCGGCGTAGATCAGCAGTCCGACGAGGAGCACCCTCTTGCGGCCGAACCTGTCGGCCAAGGTGCCGTAGAGGATCTGCGCCGCCCCGAAGCCAAGGAGGTAAGCCGTGACGATCCACTGCTGCTCGTTGCCGGCCGTGATGCCGAGCGTGCGGGCAATCGTCGGCAATGCCGGCAGCATCGAGTCGACCGCCAGCGCGTTGACGGCCATGAGGGCCGCGACCAGCGCCACGAATTGCCCGAAGCCCATGACGGGCGCGGGACGCATTGCGGCGCGCGGCGGCGAAACATCGGCGCGTGGCGCGCTGGCCACGGGCTCTCCGGCCGAAATCGGCAGCCCCTGCGGCTGCTCGCCCTCGGTTTGGTCTTCTCTCAGCATGTGAACGATGGTCCCCTAGGCCGAAACCTTTCGCAGTGCAATAGACCGACAATATGGCCGGAATGGATCGACTCCGCCGGAGGGAGCGAGATCAGGCGCAGCCTGTCGCTCCTCCGTCAAGGGCTATGCCGCGCTGCACTGCCACCTCCGGGGAGTGACGAGGCTCACACGCTGAGGTCGGTTGCGACCTCGAGGCGCTCTACGGCGTTCCGGCGCCGGGCGTCGCCTTTCGTGATCCTGGCGACGGGCGGGCCTGAGGGCTTCGATCCGTCGCCACGGGGCGATCGGCCGGGTTCCATCAAGATCACCAGCGACAGGACTTTGCTGATGCCGGACCGGCGTGGCAACAACCGGCTCGACGCCAAATGCCCCGTTGTCCGCTTTCATTGGTAGCCCGCGCGGCAACCTGATATGGATTGGCGTATGATCCAACGGCTTTACGTCCACAATTTCCGATGTTTGGAAAACTTCGAGCTATCTTTGGATGGCGCACGCTCTGTCCTGCTCCTGGGCAGGAACGGCGTCGGAAAGACGACGGTGGGCCTCCGCCGGGCCTTCCGGGACACCGGCCAGCTCATTGTCACCTCGCATAACCCCGAGACGGTCCGCCGTTTTTCGGACGACAACACATTCTGCCTCGCACGGAAAAGCCGCCTTGAGCCAACGACCTACAGAACGGTTAAAGCCATGCGGGAGAGCGGCGAGTATTCAGGAAGCCTCATTGGCGCGCTGATGCGCGGCGACATAGGCAGTGGTGCCGAACGTTGAGCGTCAACAACTACCGACCACATCTGTTGGTTATCCCAGAGGACGATGCAAACCGTCAGTTGGCAAACGGCTTCGCACTTGAGGTCTGGCATGGCAGGCGGGTTCAGGTCCTCGTAGAGGTCGGCGGCTGGTCGCACGTGCGCGACGACTTCCTAGATAATCAGCAAAATGCAATGAGGCGGTTCCCGGAACGGCGCGTCGTGCTGTTACTCGGCTTCGATGATACCGCGGACCGGCGTTCCAAACTCGAGGAGAGAATCCCTCCCGAACTGAGGGACAGGGTGTTCCTGGTGGGCGTGCGAAGCGAGCCGGAGGCCCTGACGAAGGCTGGCTGCGGCACGTTCGAAGAAATTGGACGGCGTCTTGCTGTCGAATGCCGCGACGGGCGCCGGGAACTGTGGCAGCACGAGCTATTGCAGGATAACTCTGTTGAACTCGACCGCCTAAGGCTAAATGTACGACCTTTCCTGTTCGACGTCGAATAAAAAAGGCAAGGTCAATCCTAATCCTTTGCCTTTCTTACAGAAGGAATGGCATTAGGTAGCCGCACTGTTTACTGAAACAGCTTTGCGTGTCGGCCAGTCTGCCATACTTGTCAGCGGCACACTGTCCGCTCTGGCCCTTCCTCTTACCAAAAGTGGACGGGGCACTTCAACCGTTGCGAACCCTGCACGCAGCAGCCAATCGTCGGATTTGCACCAGGAGTGCAAGGAGACGGCAGTTCCATCGCGGGGCGGCAAATCAGTGCCTACTCCAAAACGGGCGCGAGCTTTTTCACGCTCGCCACTTCTTCCCCTAGCCACTCGGCCTTCCTGGCGGTGCCGTCGAAGGTCGCGCTGGTCTTGAACAACTCGTACTTGCCGCCTTCGGCATAGGGCTTCGTCCGCGCCAGCAATTCCGCCACCTGCTCCTTGCCCATCGGTTTGAAGGTCTTGACCGCCTCGAAGGCCTGGTTGAGGTTGGCCTGGTCCTCGATGCCGGTGATCACCACCGATGTCGGCAGGTTCATCGAATAATGCAGGTACTCGAGCGGTTTCACCGGCGCGTCGCTCTTGAGGATCACGCCGTCGCCGAACGTCTTCATGCCGAGGACGCCGATGCCGTGCTCGACCAGATAGGGCAGCACCAGATGCGCGAAAGAGCGGAAGTGCGCGTCCATGGCGTTCAGCGGCATCTGCACCGCGTCGATGTGAAATCCGCGCTCGGCCGCGACATCGAGCATCTGGAGGTGGATGCGCGGGTCCTTGTGCCCCGTGAAGCCGATGTAGCGGAGCTTGCCGGCCTGCTTGGCCTCGACGAAGGCCTCCATGGCGCCGCCCTCGGCAAAGATGCGGTCGGGGTCGTCGTAGCGCAGGATTTCGTGGTGCTGCACGAGATCGATGCAATCGGTCTGCAACCGCGTCAGCGAGACGTCGATCTGCCTGGCCGCCTCTTCCTTGGTGCGGCCATCCATCTTCGACATCAGGAAGACCTTTTTCCGGTAGCCCCCCTCTGCCAGGGCCGCGCCCATCCGCAACTCGCTGCGGCCCTCGTTGTAGTCCCAGCAATTGTCCATGAAGGTCAGGCCCCGGTCGACCGCCTGCTGGACGAGCCGTACGGCTTCGATGTCGGTCAGCCTGGACTTGCCGATGTGGAAGCCGCCCATGCCGATGGCCGAGACCATCTCGCCGGTGCGCCCGAGCGGCCTGAAGAGCATCTCGCCCCGCATCTCGCCGGGATGGGTCACGAAGGGGAGGTCCGACGGGTTCTCGGGGCGGTTGAGGCCCGCCGGCAGGGCTTCTCCATGTCGCGTCTCCCGGGCCAAGGTGCCTTTTGGTGTCATAAGCCCGCGAGGGCGGCCGATGTTCCGGTCCCGGCAGCATCGGTGAGCGACGACGCGGGACCTGCCGGCCGCGCCGCCGCGTTGGAGGGCGTGGTGGGTCTTTCGTCGCCTGCGACCCAAGGGAGCTTTGGTTGGACATCCACATCGATCCGCTCGGCGGCTGGTCGGGCGACATGTTCGTGGCCGGCATGCTCGACGCCTTCCCGGAACATTGGCCAGCCGTGCAAGGCGCGATCATGGCCCTCGCGATTGGCGAGGGCGCGGCATGCGCGCTGGTTCGGCATCGTGACGCCGCGCTGACGGGGCGGCGCTTTCTGGTCGCCGCCGAGGCGGAACAGGCGTCCGGCCATGCTCATCCGCACGACCATCCCCATCGGCTTGGCGACCACGATCACGCCGATCACGATCATCCGCACGGCCCCCATCGGGCGTGGTCGGACATCCGCCGGCTCCTCGAAAGCTCCCGACTTGGCGCCGCCACGAAGCGGCATGCGGTCGGCATCTTTTCGCTTCTTGCCGAGGCCGAGGCCGAGGTTCACGGCGTCGAGCCCGCCGAGGTGATGTTTCACGAGGTCGGCGCGGTCGATTCCATCGTCGACATCGTGGCGGCGGCCGAGATCGTCGCGCTCCTCGATGCAACGTCCTGGACCTCGGCTCCGCTGCCGCTCGGATCAGGGCGCGTCAGGTCCCAGCACGGGATTCTGCCGGTGCCGGCGCCCGCCACGGCGCTGCTGATGCGCGGCCTGGCGACGATCGACGACGGCATAGCGGGCGAGCGGGTCACGCCGACCGGTGCCGCCGTGGCGCGCTATCTCCTCGGTGGATCGGAGCCGGCGTCACCGCAGCCGCGCCGTCTCCTGCGCACCGGGACCGGGTTCGGCCAGCGCCAGATGCCGGGTATCGCCAACTGCCTGCGGGTTCTCGCCTTCGAGCGGGCGGCTGGCCCGGAGAGCCGTGCCGGGGGGGACATCGGGCATCGCGAACTCGCGGTCATCGGGTTCGAGGTGGACGACCAGTCGGCCGAGGACCTGGCGGCGGGACTCGATCACCTCCGTGCCATGAAGGGCATCCACGACGTCGTCCAAAGTGCCGTGCTGGGCAAGAAGGGGCGGCTCGCCACCCACGTCCAGGTGCTGGCCGCGCCCCAAAGCCTTGATGATGCCATCGCGGCCTGTTTCGAGGAAACGACGACGATCGGATTGCGCTATCACTTGGTGCATGGGGCGGCGTTGGTTCGAAGCTTCCAGGAGGTCGAGACCCCCTCCGGCTCCGTGAGGGTCAAGGCCGTGCGTCGGCCGAACCGGCAAGCCAGTGCCAAGGGCGAGGTCGCCGATGTGGCTGCGATCCGCGGGCACGAAGCGCGGGTCCGTCTGCGACGCGACGCGGAGGCCGTGGCCTTGGTCCGCATGAGGAGGGACGGCGACGATGAGTGAAACGCCCGAAGACCGCCTTGCCGGATTGATGCGGTCCTTCGACCGGCCGGTGGCGGTCGCGGTCAGCGGCGGCATCGACAGCCTGACCCTGGCCACGCTGGCGCATCAGAGGCTCGACGCTGTCGAGATGTTCCACGCCGTGTCGGCGGCTGTACCGGGCGATGCCACGGCGCGGGTGGAACGTCTCGCGGCCCAGCAGGGCTGGCGGCTGCAGGTCGTCGACGCTGGGGAGTTCGGCGACGCCGACTACCTGGCCAATCCGGCGAACCGCTGCTTCTTCTGCAAGACCGACCTCTACGGCGGCATCGGCCGGCGGACGGGCGCGCAGATCGTCTCGGGCGCCAACCTCGACGACCTCGGGGAATACAGGCCGGGCCTCGATGCGGCCCGCAACGCGGCGGTTCGTCATCCCTACCTCGAAGCCGGGGTCGACAAGCGGGGCGTCCGCGACATGGCGCGCCGCCTCGGGCTCGGCGGGCTGTCCGAACTGCCGGCCGCACCCTGCCTGTCGAGCCGGGTCGAGACCGGGATCGCCATCCGGGCCGAGGTGCTGCGCGCCATCCACGCGGTCGAACGCAACCTGGCCATGGCGTTTCCGTCCGGCACCGTCCGGTGCCGGGTGCGGGCCACGGGAATCGTCCTTGAACTCGATCCCGATACGCTGACGGCGCTCGACGATGCGCGCCGTGAAACGGTGAGTCGCGAAGCCGCAACCCTGTTCGCCGGGCTCGTGCCGGTCGAAGGCTTGGCGTTTGAGCCCTACCGTAACGGCAGCGCCTTCCTGCGTGGCGGACACGCATGAGCGAATTCACGTTCGATTTTGCCAGGGCGGAGCGGATCGGCCTCGACGAGGCGGTGTTCTGCGCCGGCAAGTCTGCGGAGCAAATCGCAGCCATCTCCCTGGCGGTCGAGGGCAGGGCCTCTGGACTGCTGTTGACGCGGCTCGACCCCGTGAAGTTCGAGGCGTTGCCCGCCGGACTGCGATCGCGGCTCGATTACGATGCGGTGTCGTGCACGGCGATTCTCGGCGTGCCGAGGGCCTCGCGCGGCGGGGCACCGGTCGCCGTCGTCATGGCCGGGACATCCGACATTGCCGTCGGCCGCGAGGCGGTGCGAACGCTCGCCTTCAATGGCCAGCCGTCGCGGGAGTTTGCCGACATCGGCGTCGCCGGCCT
>CAXSEU010000178.1:0-7265 GCA_964236485.1 uncultured Lichenihabitans sp.
TCAAAGGGGACATTCTAACTTCGCACAAAGGGGACAGTCCGACTTGGGGGTAACAAGGCCGATTTCAGATGCGGCTGGCCGGGTCAGATGATACGTCCCCAGACGCTCTCGCACGTCGCTGGGCCGGAGAGGCGTCTTACGCCGCGCAGTCATGATCCTGGCCAAGCTCTACCTTCGCGTCCTTGCCGTTCTGCGCCCCGAGTCGCGGCTCGTCTTGGGACTTGTGCTGGCCAACGCGGCGCTCGCGGCAGCCCAATTCGTCGAACCTCTGCTGTTCGGACGCATCGTCGACCTGCTGGCTCAGCCCGCCACCTCCTCGGTCGGCTGGCCCGACGTGCTGCCGCTCCTCGTCACCTGGGGCAGCCTGGGCCTCTTCAACATCGGCTGCGCCGTCACCCTGTCGTTCCAGGCCGACCGCCTGTCGCATCGGCGGCGGCTCCGGCTGATGGCGGGGTTCTTCGAGCACGTTCTGCATCTTCCCTTGAGCTTTCACGGGGCGACGCATTCGGGAAGGCTCCTCAAGGTCATGCTGGAAGGCGCCAACGGCATGGGAGCCTTGTGGCTCTCCTTCTTCCGGGAAAACTGTGCGT
Organism: uncultured Lichenihabitans sp.; assembly: GCA_964236485.1. Classification (GTDB taxonomy): domain Bacteria; phylum Pseudomonadota; class Alphaproteobacteria; order Rhizobiales; family Beijerinckiaceae; genus Lichenihabitans. The sequence continues at coordinate 591 of CAXSEU010000178.1, forward strand.
CCTTCGCGGCCCTTCTCGTCATGCTCCCCTTGTCGCTTTTCGTGAACTGGCGCCTCGGGCTCGTGTTGATCGGCGTCGTCTTCGCATCTGGCACGATCACGAGCCTCGTGCTGCGGAAGACCGAGGGCCTTCAGCGCACCGTGGAACATCACCACAGCGGCTTTGCCGAACGGGTGGCCGACAGTCTCGCCAATGTCGCCATCATTCAAAGCTTCACCCGCACCGAGAGCGAACTCCGGGGGCTCGGAAGCGTGATCGACGCCTTGATCGACGCCCAAAATCCGGTGCTGTCCTGGTGGGCGGTGGCCGCGGTGGCAACCCGCGCTTCGTCGACCTTGGCGCTGGTCGCGATCTTCTCGGTCGGGCTCGGCCTGCACTTTCGCGGCCTGGCGAGCATCGGCGACATCGTTGCCTTCTTGAGCTTTGCGACCCTGATGGTGGGTCGCCTCGACCAAGTGGTCGCGTTCATCAACGCCCTCTTCCTGCAGGCACCGAAGCTGCGGGACTTCTTCGCCGTGCTGGATACCGAGCCTGTGGTTCGCGACCGCGTAGGGGCGCGCGATCCCAAGAGGCTCGAGGGGCGGATCATCTTCGAAAACGTGAGCTTTTCCTACGACGGCCGACGCAGCGCGGTGGCGGGTCTGTCGTTCGAGGTGGCGCCGGGCTCGACGGTCGCGCTGGTGGGCCAGACGGGCTCCGGAAAATCCACGACGCTCAGCCTGCTGCACCGCGTTCACGATCCGAGCCATGGCCGGGTGACCATCGACGGGATCGACCTGCGGGATATGACGCTCGCCGGCCTTCGGCGCCAGATCGGCGTCGTCTTCCAGGAATCGATGCTGTTCGCCAGGTCGATCGAGGACAACCTCAGGGTCGGCAATCCCGATGCCACATCCGCCCAGATCGCGTCCGCGCTCAAGCGCGCGCAGGCGAAAGACTTCGTCGACCGGCAACCCGAAGGTCTCGGCACCGTCCTCGGCGAGCGCGGACGCTCCTTGTCAGGTGGCGAGCGGCAGCGCCTGTCGATTGCGCGCGTACTGCTCAAGGATCCGCCGATCCTGCTCCTCGACGAAGCCACGAGCGCGCTCGATGCCGTCACGGAAGCGGCCGTGCAGGCCGCCGTCGACGCGGCCGCACGCGGGCGCACGACCTTGATCATCGCGCACCGTCTGTCCACCGTTCGGCGAGCCGACCGGATCCTGGTCTTCGACCGCGGCCGGATCGTCGAAGAGGGCTCGTTCGAAGAACTGATGGCGCGAGGCGGCCGTTTCACGATCTTTGCCAGAGCACAAGGCCTTGATCAGGTCACGCCAGCCTGATCGAGGTCAGTCGATGATGTCGCGCCCGCGTGCCTGGGCAACCGCGAAGGCGAAAGCTTGCCGTCGCAAGGGAGCCGTCAGCCGACGGTCGATCGCGTTCATGCGGTTCTTCAGGGGCTGCAGAAAGCGCCGGCCGTTCGCTGCTTCCACGATGAAATGCCAGCGCAAGTCGTGCCCGAGGTGCGCAACGGTGATCAACCCTGCTGGAGACAGAACAAAGTCGAAGTCCGCCCGGCTGTCGATCGTCGCATCGGCCTGGTCCACTACGCTCTACACCTTCAAGCGACGTTCAGGATGAAGTCTGTTCACTGCCGCATTGCGACCTGCCTATAGCGCAGGCGCTTGCCGATGTAACCTGCCTTCAGGCGTCCGGCAAACCGCAGCTCCCGTCCGCGTCACGTTCCCGCGCCCTCGCATCCTGTGCTCATGTGTTTGCCCTAGCGCGGCACTTGTTCTGGCCCGATCGCTCTGCCGTTCGCTGGCCCATTGCGGCCAGCGGCGGGATCGGCTAGGAGAGAGATGGTCGGTTTGACTAGGCACCCGTAGCTCAGCTGGATAGAGCGTTGCCCTCCGAAGGCAAAGGTCACACGTTCGAATCGTGTCGGGTGCGCCACGATCGGCACCAGCCGAGATGAGACCGGATCCGGCGCTGCGGGATCTGGGGCATCGAACTCGGCAACTCTCGTAGCCGATCGCCTTCGGCGGCGCGGTCGAGCTTCCTTCGTAGCTCATCGACACCGATGCGTTGGTGCGCCAAGCGAATGTTCGTCCGTGCTCGCTGGCGGCGGTCGGCTCGGCTTAGCACCCAAACCTCGGGACTGGTCCGGTCTCGAGATGATTCGCTAAGGAAAACTTCGTCTTGGGACGGACTAAACCCCCATTTGCGAGTTCAGCGCCTCGACAGAACGGCCAGGCCTCGCCTGCGACGATGCCCTGCATCTTGTGACGCCGGCGGGTCTCGGACCTTGCGCCGGCTGCAACCGGGTGTTCTGCCGCGCCTGTTACGGAAAGACCTGTCCAAAATGTGGATCTGGAGGTGCCGACCCTCCCCAAGCCGCTGCTGGCGAACCCGCAATGGTGTGACGTCAGCATGCAGGACACATCGGCAGCGTTACGTACTCTAAGCCACCACCCACAACGCCTTCAACCCGTGGAAGTGGTAGCGATCCGCGTAGCGCGGCGGTGCGGCCAGCCGAAGGCCGGGCAGGCGGCCGAAGAGGATCGGCAGAGCCACCTGAAGCTCGAGGCGGGCCAGCGGCGCGCCGATGCAGAAGTGGATTCCGGCCCCGAAGCTCATGTGGGCTCTTGCCGCGCGGCCCGGGTCGAACCTGTCGGGATCCCCGTAGACGGCAGGGTCGCGGTTCGCGGCTCCCAGCAGCAACCCGATCCGATCGCCGACCTTCATCTCGACACCTGCGATCGCGAGGGGCTGCAGCGCATAGCGCGTGAACAAATGCAGCGGCGGATCGAACCGAAGCACCTCCTCGACCGTCGCGGCGGTGCTCTCCGGCGTTGCGAAAAGTCTCGCGGGATCGAGCCCGCCGCGGAGGATCGTGGCGACGCCGTTACCGATGGCATGGACGGTCGCCTCGTGCCCGGCGTTGAGCAGCAGGATGGCGTTGGTGACGAGTTCATCCTCGCTCAGCCGCTCGCCCGCGGCGGCGGCCTCCAGCATCAGGCTGAGGATGTCGCCTCCGGGGTGGCGGCGGCGCTCGTCGAGCTTCTGCCGCATGAAGGCGCAGAACTGCCCCGTCGCCTTCACGGCATCGTGTTCGGTCGCCGTCGTGCGGTTGAACTGGTACATGGCGACCATCCGATGCGACCAGTCGAGCAGTTGCGGGGCATGGCCGGCCGCAACTCCCAACATGCCGGCGATGATCTCGACGGGGATCGGTTCGGCAAAAGCCGGCAGCAGGTCGAACTCACGTCCGGAAGCCATGCGGTCCACGAGCCGGTGGGCCAAAGCTTCCACGCGGGGACGCAGCCCCTCGATGGCACGCGTAACGAAAGCCCGGTTCACGGCCGTCCGCAGTCGCGTGTGGACCGGTGGCTCACGCTCCAGCATGGAGCGTTCCTCGAAAGCATAGAACGGCCTGACGTGCTCGGGCAACTCGGGCCAGCCGAGTTCCGCGCGGCTCGCCACATGCGTGACCTCCCGTCCGAACCGCCGGTCTCGGAGAAGCGCATTGATCGCCGCATGGCCGGCGAGGCACCAATGCCCGTAGTCCTCCCAGAAGAACACCGGGCAAACCTCGCGTATGGTCCGGTAGGCCGCGTAGGGGTCCTGCACGAAGGCGGGGTCGTTCGGCGCCAACGCGACCGAGCGGCCGGCTGCGTCGATCCGCAGCGTCGAAGGACGATCGAGGGCGCCGTCGCTCAAGTCGACCTGGCCTGATCGCCGGTTGCGCTCCGTGCATGCGCCGACGGCTTCTTCAGCCTCTGGCCACTGATTTCCGCGCCCGCATCGATCGAGAAGCGGACGTTCCAGAACGTCGCGAGCATCGAGAGCGCGGTCACGGTCAGGAACGCCACGGAGAAATCCGCCAGGGCCGGATGGGCATGCCCCCGCAGGAGCATCGAGCCCTGCAGCACCGTCGCGGCCACGCAGATGCCGACGGAGAGCATCAGCTGTTGGAATGTGGCGTAAAAGCTCGTCGCTGCGCTCATTCGCGACGTCGAGACCCCGTCGAAGGCCACCGTGTTGTAAGCCGTGAACTGGAACGACATGAAGCCGCCGCAGAGGACCAGAACGGCGAAGATCAACCAATACGGCCAATCGGGCCTGAAGGCTGCGCAGACCGCATAGGAGGCGCTGGCCGCGACGCCGTTGACGATGAGGCTGGTGCGAAAGCCGAAGCGCCGGAGCAGCTTCGGGGCAAGGCCTTTCATGGCCATCGAGCCGACCGCGGTCGCGACCACGATCGTGCCGCTCTGCGCTGGCGTGAGCCCAAAGCCAAGTTGAAGCATCAGCGGGAGCAGAAAGGGCTGGGCGCCTTGCGTCACGCGGGTCAAGGCTCCGGCGATGACCGACAGGCCGAAGCTGGGTAACCGCATCAACGACAGGTCGAGGATGGGATCCGGGGTGCGACGCACGTGAGAGAGATAGAGGGCGCCGAACGATAGGCCAATCGCCAGCAGCGACAGGGCCAGGGTGCCTTCGCCCTCGTGGCTGGCGAGTTCGAAGCCGAAGAAGAGACAACCAAGCGAGGCGCCCGAGATCACCATTCCCCGCGTGTCGAAACGCTGCGGCGTGTCGCCCTTGAAGTCCCCGATGAACAGGCTGACGAGCACGAACCCGAGGATGCCGATCGGCAGGTTGATATAGAAGATCCAGCGCCAGTCGAAGTAGGTGACGATGAAGCCGCCGACCGGCGGCCCAAGGATGGGCCCGATCAAGGCCGGGACCAGCAGCCAGGACATCGCGGAGACCAGGTCGCGGCGCTCCACGCTGCGGAGCAGGACGAGGCGGCCGACGGGCATCATCATGGCGCCGCCAAGGCCCTGAAAGGCGCGGGCCGCAACGAAGAGCGAAAGATTCGGCGCCAGGGCGCACATCATCGAGCCGATCACGAAGGCCGCGATGGCGGAGCGAAACACCAGTTTCGAGCCGAAGCGGTCCGCTGCCCGACCACTGGCCGGGATGAAGATCGCGAGGCTCAAGAGATAAGAGGTGAGCGCAATGCTCATGTTGGGCGCCGAAACGCCGAAGTCGCGTGCCATGGTGGGCAAGGCGGTCGTGAGGACCGTGGCGTCGAGCTGCTCCATGAACATCGCGCTTGCGATGATCAGCGCGGTAATCCTGAAATTCGGGGTCCCGGGCGCCGCGGGGGGCAGAGGATCGACGGCTTCCGTCACACGGGTATCCGAGAAAGATGAACCTGGCTAAGCCGGCGACCCGGAGCGCTTCGGTCTCTATAGACCTACCGGAGGGCACCTCCAATGGCTGAAAACTCTTGAACAGCTCAGGCTGTCTTTGAAGCGGAGCTTCCCTACAAGCTCATGGACGTGCTGGGTTTTTGGTTCTCGCATATGTCAGTGCAAGCATGACATGCCCCAGGGCCGGCATGTCCCGCACGCTGGTTTCCACGCGCAAAAAAAACCGCCCCACGTATGGGGCGGGCGTTCAGCCAAGCCTCGATCCCTGCCTATTCGATGATTTCGACCACGCGGCGGGTGGTCGGATCGACTAGGACCGGACGCTCGTTGACGATGGCGTAGCGGTAACCCAGCTTGACACGGTATTCGGGCGGAACCTCGTAGTAAGTTACGCCTTCGCGCGGCAGGACGACGCCCGGCCGCAGGGGTTCCGCGTACCGGTAGGACGGCCGGTGTTCACGCACGACATATTCGCGAAACCGTGGACGTTCCTCGGTGCCGAGTACCCCGCCCACGATCCCGGCGGCCGCACCCACGCCGGCCCCGACCGCACCGCCGACGACGCCACCGACCGGGCCGCCGACGTCAGCGCCTTCATCAGCGCCCCGCTGAGCACCGTTGACCGCGCCATTGACCGCCTGCGCGTGAACCGAGAGCGGAGTGCCGATGAAAGACAAGGCAAATGCCGTCGCGATAAGCTGTTTCCGCATAATTTATCTCCAGAACGCACCCGCGGTCTGAACGTGCCTTGCTACCAATGGTTCCGTTTCGGGGCCGGCCGGTGCCCCGTCCGCAGTTCGAGCCGCATGACGCGCCGCTCAGGTGCCCTCGAACAGCGGCACGAGCCGCATCTCGGGCACGAGGACGATCCCCTTGTCGGTGATGCGGATTTCTGGGATCACCGAAAGGGGAATGAGGTTGAATCCCATGTAGGGAATGAGGCAGCCGGCTCGCGTCCACTCGGCTTTCAGCCGCTTCATGTTCTCGGCGACCTCCGTGACCCGCTTCTCGGACAGGAGGCCCGCGATGGGCAGCGGAACGCTGGCCGCTACCCTGCCATCGGCCACGACGCACACACCGCCGCCCGTCCGCTCGATCGTGTCGAGCGCCAGCTGCATATCCGCTTCGTCAAGCCCAGCCACGATCACGTTGTGACTATCATGGCCGACGCTGGACGCGACCGCGCCGCGCTCCAGGCCGAAATCCTTGAGCAATCCGTGGGCGAAGGTCCCGCCGCGTCCGTGCCGTTCCACCACCGTGACGAAGCAAAGATCATGGCGCCCGAGCAGCGTCGGCCAATCGGCCGCGGGTTCGAGATCGAGGCGATCGTGGAACAGCGTGATGCCCGGCAGGGCCGTCCGGATGAGGTTTGCGTAACAGGGCCGGTCGGGGAGCGCCGGCGTCAGCGGAACGCCTTTCGGCAAGGCGACGGTGCCGAAGCAATGCGCGGGGTAGCGGTAACGCTGGTTCAACGCCTCTT
>CAXSEU010000179.1:0-7254 GCA_964236485.1 uncultured Lichenihabitans sp.
GTCGAAGCTCAATTTTCCCGCCGCTCCTCCGTAGGAACGCCCTGGACATGTGTTAGGCGCGACCTGCCGGCCTCAGCGGATGAAATCGCGCGCCTCGTCGAGGGAGGCGAAGACCCGGGTGCCGAGCAGCGTCTCGACCTCGACGGACCCGTCTGCCAGGACCACGTAGTTGCGCTCCCGGAGCGGACCCGTCGTGGCCATCCGGTCGGCCGCGGCGGGCACGGGCTGGGACACCAGGTAGGGTTCGATCGGCTCGGGCCGGGAAGCCGGCGCCATGTCGAAAGAGCTCTGCGGCACGACGTCCAAGAGGCGGTGGAGGGTGCCGAACCCGGTACGCAGCGTGCCGATCACCGCAAGACCGAAGCCGCTGACGATGGTGGCCTCCGCCAGGGTGACGATGTCGGTCCGCAGCGAAACCACGGCCACGACATTGCCCGCGGTGAGGACCGACTCGGCCACCGCGAGGTCGGCGATCAGCACCGCCCAGCCGACGACCGCGATGCCGAGCCCCAGCCAGGTGAAACGGTCGATCTTCATGCGGGTTTTCCGGAGCTGATGTGTCGCGATCCAGAGCATGCCGGTTTCGCCGCCGCGCTGGTCCCGCCCTATGGCTTCGGGTCCTTTGGCACGAAGGCGAAGCTGTCGATGAGAATGTCCTTGACCAGCGGCACGCCCAGCCGCTCGTTCGTCGCCTGGGTGACCCGCGCGATCAGCTTGTTGACGTCGTATTGCTCGAGGTGGCGGAAATCCAGCGTCGGATCCGAATAGACGGTGCGGAACACATTGTCGATCAGGTAGATCTCGGGCGGCACCTTGACGGACTTCAGCAGGTCCGCGTCCACCGTGTAGGCGAACTGCATGGTGACGAAACCTTGCGGCGTCCCGTCGGCGATCATCGGCACGCTGATGACACGGGTCTTCTGGGCTTCCAGTTTCACCGGTGCATCGGCTTTGGCCGCCCCGGGCGGCGGCAGGGCCATGGCCACGCCGTAGGCGGCTCCGAGCGCCACGACGGCAACCCAGAGGCCGACCAGGATGACCTTCACGTGCGCCCCGCCAGCTTGGTATAGGTTCCGTCGGACTCGGCGTCCTTGATGGACGCGGCGATGATGTCGGCGACCTCGCGCACGGCCCGGAGCTGACGGTCGAGCACGACGCGGTTGCGCTCGAGCTTGGCCGAGAGGCGGCCCAGGCGATCCTGCGCCTCGACCTGAGGTCCGATCCCCGAGAAGGCGCGCATGATGCGGCTGAGTTCGAGGAGTCCCTGGCGCTTGCGCAAGGTGAGCCCCGCCATGTCCACCGGCCGACGCTGCGCCAGCGCCTCCGTCTCGGCATCGACGACGGCTTCGACACGGTCCACCACGGCCGTGAAACTTGCCACCGTCGATCGTCTGGCCGTGTCGACGCCGATCTCCGGAAGCTCCGCATCGGCGGCGGCGTTCGTCTTCGATCGCATGGATGGACCTTTCGATGGGGCCCGACGGCGTCAGCCGGCGCCCGGGAGGGGCGGAACCAGGGGGAGGGGTTGCGGGCCAAGTGGCGCGGCCCCGCTCCTGGCCGGAACCGGAGCCGCGACGGCGTCCTTGCCCTCGGAGGCCTGATCGCCCGAATGCGCGCCGGCGATCATCTTGGCGATGCCGAGGCGGCCCGATTGGGCAAGCTGGGTCGCGAGTTGCTCGGCCAGCATCGATCTCACGATGTCCGCCGAGGCGGCGTCGCCGAAGAGGTTCTCGTCCTTGGGCAGGATGTTCTGGACGAAGTTCTGCAGGATCACGGCTTCGAACTTCTGATAGGCCGACGTGCCGCGCGGCTGAACCGCGGGGGTCGTGGGCCACAGCGTCGTCCCGGTGCCGAAGCTGCTCGGCAGGGGTTTCGTGGCCGGCGGGGCGAGCGCGGCATCGAGCGCGGCGGCAAAGCCCGCCTCCCCGGCCCCGCCGCCCGCCGCCATGCGGGCGAGCTTGGCGGTCGCGGCCTGAAGCTTCAGGGGGTCGGCGGCCTGAGCGACGTCGAGGACGATGTCTGAGGGTGGTGCGATGGACAAAGGCTTTGCGATCCCCCGCGCGTGCCGAACGGCGACCCGCCTGCGATCGAAAGCTTGCGGGATCAGGCTTACGGCAGGCTTGCGTCCGGGGTGCGGCCGCGGTTGGCCATGGCCTCGATCAGACGTTCGAGGTCCTTGCGCTCCTCCGCGCGTGTCTCTTCGACGCCCAGGCTGTCGACCATGCGCTCGGCGAGCCGGGCGCGGCTGCGCGCTTCGCGCGTGGCCTCGGTCTGCGCCGCCAGGGCGCGTTCGGCCTCGCCGAGACGCACCGCGACCTTGCGGCGCTGTCCGATCGCCATGGAGATCATCCGGGACGACAGATCGGGGTCGCCCATGAACGTATCGAGTCCCAGGGCAGTGGCGGCGATGTCGCGCTGGTGGTTCTCGGCGGATCGCAGGTCCGCCTCGGCCAGGCGCTTGACCTGCCCCTGGACGCGGGCGAGCCGCCGCATGGCCTCGAGGCGCTCGCTCATCCGTTCACCAGGAACTGTGCGAAGGCGGCGATGAAGATATGCAGCAGGGGCTTGATGGTGAAGTAGAGCAGGAGCAGGCCTCCGAGCAGCAGGAACGGCGTCGACAGGAAGAAAATCTGCACGCCCGGCACAAGGCGGTTGGTCAGCCCGACGGCGAAGTTCAGCACGGCCGAGAAGATCAGGAAGGGACTGCAGATGCGTAGCGCGAGGAGGAAGGCGAGCGTCGATTTGTCGACGATCTGCACCAGGGCGTGCTGGGCCGAAAAGCCCTCTCCCGGCGGCAGCGCCATGTAGGATTGCGCGATGGCCTTGAAGATCTCGATATGCAGGTCCGTCAGGAACAGAAGCGCGGTGGCAGCCAGGGTCAGCATGGTCGCGATGGCGGGCAGCGGCTCGTCCTCGTTGACCGGGGCGCCGAGGTTGCTCGAGAGGCCTATCGAAAGCGACAGCGCCATGCCGATCGTCTCGAGCGCAACGAAGAAGACCCGGCCCATGAGGCCGATCAGGGCACCGGTGAGCATCTCGGTCACCATCAGCCGCAACAGCGTCAGGGGCTCGCCGCCTCCGATGGCGCGGCCGAGCTGGTCATAGACCAGCGGCGTGATGGCCAGCGAGAGCGCGATGGCGATGAACAGGCGCACCTGGACGGGGATGCGCGGACTCGAAAAGCCCGGCATCAGCATCAGGCAGGCGCCGACGCGGCTGAACACCACGAACGCCGCGACGACGCCCTGCGCCGCGAAGCCGTTCAAGAAATGGTGCCCAGCGTCTGGATCTCGAGCCCCCGGGCGATTTCGAGGTGGGAGAGGACCGGCAGGGTCGCGAACATGCGCTCGACGATCATGCGCACGTAGGTGCGCACTTCCGGCGCCGCGATCAAGACGAAATGGTGACCCTGGTCCATGCGCTGACGGATCGCCGCCGAGGCGTCGCTGCCGAACTGCTCCACCATGCGCGGGTCGAGCTCGAACTCGGCGACATCGCCCTTGCCGTCGCGCTTGAGGCTCTGGTGGAAGGCGAGGTCCCATCGGCTTCCCAGTCGCAGTACCTTGAGATGCCCGTTCTCGGCGAGGTCGCCGCAGATCTGCTGGCTCATGCGCATGCGCACGTGCTCGGCCACCTGCTCCGAGCGGCGCACATGCGGCACGATCTCCGCGATGGCTTCGAGGATGAGGTGGAGGTTGCGGATGGAGACACGCTCGCCGAGCAACAGCTTGAGCACCGCCTGCAGCCCCGAGTAGGTGATCTGGGAGGGGCACATGTCGTCGATCAGCTTCTTGTATTCTGGCTCCAGCCGGTCGAGCAGCGCGCGCATGTCCTTGTAGGAGAGCAGTTGGGCGAGGTTGTTGCGGATGACCTCCGACAGGTGGGTGAGCATCACCGACAGCGTGTCGACGGTCTGGAAGTTCTGGCTCTTCACCTCGCCCGCGAAGGCTTCCGAAATCCACATGGCTTTCATGCCGAAGGCGGGTTCGCGCACCTCGACACCCGGCACGTCCGGTTTGCGGCCATCGCCCGTGATGACCATGAAGTCGTTGAGCCGCAGGTCCTGCGTCGCCACCACGGTGCCGTGGATCTTGATCTGGTAGGTCTTGGGGGGCAGGTCGAGGTTGTCCGACACCTTGATCTCCGGCACCACGAAACCGTACTGGCGCGCGAACTTGCGCCGCATCTTGGTGACCCGGTGGCTGAGTTCGCCCTGGGAGGACATGAGCTTCGTGCTCATCTGCTTACCGAGGCAGAGCTCGATCTCGTCCGTGCGCAGGAACTCCTTGACCGAGTCCTTGGCCTCGACCGCGGCGGCCCGCTCGACCGCGGCATCCTTGAGCGCCTGGGCGGCCTTGGTGGCGGCGAGCCGGCGCGGCATGGAATAGCCGACGAACAGCATCAGCCCGCCAAGGATCGCGAAGGGCAGGAAGGGCAGCCCGGGGATCAGCGCCAGCAGGAACATCAGCAGGGCCGCGACGAAGAGCGCTCGCGGATAGTAGACGAGCTGGTTCAGCACCGCCTGGTTGGCCGACCCCCGCGTGCCGCCCTTCGACACCAGGAGGGCGGCACCGAGCGACACGATGAGGGCCGGGATCTGCGACACGAGGCCGTCGCCGACCGACAGCTTGGCGAAGACGTCGGCCGCCTGCGACAGCGGCAGGCCGTGCCGCGTCACGCCGATGATGATGCCGCCGAAGATGTTGACCGCGAGGACGATCAACCCCGCGATGGCATCGCCTCGCACGAACTTCGAGGCACCGTCCATCGAGCCGAAGAAGGCGCTCTCCTCCTCGAGTTCGCGGCGGCGGCGCTGCGCCTCCTTGTCGTCGATGAGGCCCGAGGACAGGTCGGCGTCGATCGCCATCTGCTTGCCCGGGATGGCATCCAGGGTGAAGCGGGCCCCGACCTCGGCGATACGCGTCGCACCCTTGGTGATGACGACGAAGTTGATCGTGATGATGATGGCGAAGACGATGAGGCCGATGACGAAATCGCCGCTCATCACGAGGTGCGAGAAGCCCCCGATGATGAAGCCAGCGGCGTTCGCGCCCTCGGCGCCGTTCGCCAGGATCACGCGGGTGGTGGCGATGTTCAGTGCCAGACGCAACAGCGTCGCCACCAGCAGCACCGTCGGGAAGGCCGAGAAGTCGAGCGGCTTCTCGATCCACAGCGCGACCATCAGGATGAGCACCGACAGCGCGATCGAAAAGGCCAGCCCCATGTCGATCATGAACGAGGGGATCGGCAGGAAGAAGATCGACAGGATGCCGACGATGCCGATGGCGAAGCCGATTTCCCGGCCGCCCTTGCTCTCGGATTTGACCGGCGGGATGGCTTGCACGCTCATGGAACGGACCTTCGGAGCACCGGCGGCGCATCCTCGGGGTGACGCTTCGCCTCGGTGGCGATCCTCGCGGCGCAAGCTTGCCTCAGCGTGGTCGCCGTCAGCGGAATCGGGTGCCAGGCGGTAGCCGGGCGGGCGGCGGCGGGCGGAACTCGATTTTCCACCCGGCGTTGACACTCCGTCCGCATCCCATTTCACGGAGGATGGCCCGATGAACGCCTTCAGAACCCTTGTCGCAGCTTCGGTGCTCTTGGCCGGGGCCGCGACCACGACCACGCAAAGCGAAGCCATGCCGGTCCAGCCGCTCGTCGCCACGAGCGATCACGCCGACGTTCAAAACGTCTACTGGCGCCGCTATTATGGTTATGGCTGGCGACGCCCCTTCTGGCGGTGGGGCTATCGCGGCTACGGCTGGCGCCGGCCTTTCTGGCGCCGTGGTTTTTACGGATATGGCTGGCGCCGGCGGTTCTGATGCCGGGCGAGAGCACGTGACGGCTACCGGCACGCCGCTTCGCGCGTCCGCAGCGTCCTGGACGTCGCCGGTGCCGCAGGCCTAACGCCATGGTCCGGCTGCTTGCGCATGATGCTGGCGTTGCCGCCCCGCCGTCGGGTATCCAGCACCGATGCAACGACTGATCGGCATCGACACCGGCGGCACCTATACGGATGCCGTTCTCTTTGATGAGATGACCGGTGTACTGGCCAAATCCAAGGCGCTGACGACGCGGGGCGATCTTGCCGAAGGCATCGGTCAGGCGCTCGATGCCGTAATGCGCGAGGCTCGCGTGGACGCCCGCGACATCGCCATGGTGTCGGTATCGACGACGCTCGCGACCAACGCCATCGTGGAAGGGCGGGGCGGGGCCGTCTGCCTCGTGATGATCGGGTTCTCGGCCGAAGACATGAAAAGGGCCGGCCTCGCGCAGGCCCTGCGCGGCGATGCCCTGGTACGGATCGAGGGCGGGCACGATGTTTTCGGCGACGAGGTTCGGCCGCTCGACCTTGGGCCCCTCGAGCAATGGCTGTCGCAGCACGCCGGCACCGTCACCGGCTTCGCCGTCGCGGGTCAGTTCTCCGTCGCCAACCCGGATCACGAAGACCGGGTGCGCCTCCTGCTCGAGCGGCGCGGTGGGGCGCCCGTCACCTGCAGCCACGACCTTTCCTCCCGGCTCAACGGCCCGAAACGAGCGCTGACCTCCCTGCTCAACGCCCGACTGATCGGCATCGTCCATCATCTCATCGAGGCGACACAGGGCTTGCTCGACGCGCGCGGCATCGCGGCGCCGCTGATGATCGTCAAGGGCGACGGATCGCTGCTTTCGGTACGCGAAGCCCGCCGAACACCGATCGAAACCATCCTCTCGGGCCCCGCCGCCAGCATCGTCGGCGCCAGCTATCTCACCGGCGCGCGGGACGCCATCGTGGCCGATATCGGGGGAACGACGACGGACGTGGGCTTGCTGCGGGACGGGCGCCCGCGCATCGACCCCGACGGCGCCACGGTCGCCGGCCATTCGACCTTCGCCGAGGCCGTGGCCATGCGGACGTTCGGGCTCGGCGCCGACAGCGAGGTCGGCATCTCGCGAGACGCCGAGGCAGGCGTGACCCTCGGGCCGCGCCGGGTCATCCCGGTCAGCCTGCTGGCCATCGCCTCTCCCGCGGCGGTCCACGACGCGCTCGACCGCCAGCTTGCCGGTCCCGTGCTGGGTGAGCAGGCCGGCCGTTTCGCCGTGCTGAACCGCCGATCCTCGCCGCAGGGAGGCTCCTCCGCGAAGGATCGCGACCTCCTCGACAGGCTCGCGCAAGGCCCCTGCCCGCTCGACCGATTCCTGACCTCCTACCGCGAGCGCGCCGCCTTCGCCCGGCTGGTCGACGCGGGCGACGCCTCGGTCTCGGCGTTCTCGCCC
>CAXSEU010000180.1:0-5193 GCA_964236485.1 uncultured Lichenihabitans sp.
CTCAAAGCCGTGGATCCCGGCCGCTTCGATCTGATGCTTCTCGACCTTCTGATGCCCGGCCTCAGCGGCATCGACGTCTTGGGACGGCTGAGATCCAATCCGCAGACCGCCACCTTGCCGGTGATCATGATCTCGGCGCTCGACGAGATCGAGGGCACCGCCCGCTGTATCGAGGCCGGGGCCGACGATTACCTGACCAAGCCGGTCGACGCCATCTTGCTGCGCGCTCGCATCGGCGCCACCCTGGACCGGAAGTTCCTGCGCGACCGCGAGCAGGCCGTCACCGAACAATTGCGGGTGGAGCAGGCCCGTTCGGAGTCGCTGTTGCGCAACGTGCTCCCGGCGAGCGTCGTGGAAAGGCTTCGAGCCGGCGAAACCGTCATCGCGGACCACTTCAAGGAAGCCACGATCCTGTTCAGCGACCTCGTCGGCTTCACGGCGCTGACGGCGACGCTCTCGCCCGATCGCGTGCTCGACCTCCTCAACCGGATCTTTTCGGGTTTCGACGGTCTCGTGGCGGAGTTCGGGCTCGAAAAAATCAAGACGATCGGCGACGCCTACATGGTGGCGGGCGGTTTGCCGGAGCCTCGCTCCGACCATGCCGCCGCGGTCGCCGCGATGGCCTTGAGGATGCCGGACATCGTCGAACAAGTGAGCCGCGATCTCGGCGAGCCGCTGGGCATCAGGATCGGCCTGCACTCAGGACCTGTCGCGGCCGGCATCATCGGCACCGACAAGTTCATCTATGACGTCTGGGGCGATACGGTGAACGTCGCAAGCCGAATGGAGCACCATGCGGAACCGGGGCGCATCCATGTGTCGGCCGAGACCATGGCCTGCCTCGGTCCGGGGCACGCCGCGGAGGCGCGCCAGCCGATCGATGTGAAGGGGCTAGGCCGCATGACCACCTTCTACCTCCTGGGTTGAACCTTGGGCAGGGCGACGGCTACATTGCCGCCCTGCCCGCGAAACACCAGGGCATCGCGGTGGAAACTCCCGTGTCCCGCCTGACGAAGACCCTGGCGACCCGCCGCAAGCCGCACTAACGTCACACCGGCTCGCCCTCTCGGCACGCGTCAGTCCGACCCGCTCTCCCGACGAAGAGCTCAAGCTCACAACGAGAAATTCTTGATGAGCATCCCGAACAACCGATGGAAAGAAAGACCTGCGCGATTCAGATCGACGCTTTATCTTACGAAACCCGGCAAATTGGAAGGATACCCGGCGAGCACACGCAGGTGGCTGCTGCCTCTATATTTCTTCATATATGGCTTGGTTGTCGTTCCGACCATCGCCTACGTCACGCCGCCTTACCAGGTGTCGGATGAACTATCCCATTTCCAAAGGGCGGATATGGTCAGCCTCGGCGAATGGGTCGGAGAACGCCGCGAAACGGTGAGCGGCGGCGTCGTGTCGGCGGCGATCGGCAAAGCCGTCGACGTCTTCTGGCCCCTGGTCCTGCATCCCGAACGCAGGACCACGCCTGACATGTTCGATAAGGCGGCAGCCATCGGCTGGGACGGCGGGAAGGATTATCAGACCTTTGAAAACACCGCGATATACCCGCCCATCTTCTATCTTCCGTCGGCGGCGGGTATCAAGATCGGGAAAGCGACGGGGCTGTCGGTCGTCCAGACGCTCTATCTGTCGCGGGACATGACGGGTCTGGTGGCGGTTGTGATCGGGACGATCGCGATCGCCCTCGCGGGTTCGGGGGCGCTCTGGATCTTCGCCCTGCTGACGCTGCCGATGGCGCTATCATCCATGGCCTCGGTGTCGCAGGAGGCCCTCCTGCTGGCGACCGCGGCCCTTGCGGCAGGCCTCTACATCTCGAACATTCGCCAGGAGCAGGCGCGACGGCACGACTTCCCCCTGCTCTGCATCGCGCTCGCCGCCATCGCGACGGGCCGCCTGCCCTATGCCGCGCTCGCCCTGCTGCCGCTCGCGGTCCGGAACGCGCCCCTCAGGACGCGGCTGGTCGGATCAGGTTCGGTGTTGGCGGTCGCGTTCGTCTGGTCGGTCATCACGGCGAAGTACGCCTACGTCAAATATGGGATCGGCACCGCGAGCGCACCCGACCAGCTCGCCTTCCTGCTCGCGCATCCGGGGCGGATCCCCGGCATCATCCGGAACACGTTCTCGGTCGACGGCACGCTGCTACTCGAAAGCTTCGTGGGCCGCCTCGGATGGCTGGATCTATGGCTCCCCGCCAGCTACATCGTCGCCGCGTGGATCGTCCTCGGAGCGGCCGCTTTTTGCGTCGCCGGTTTGCGGCGCTCCTGGTCGAAGGCGGCCCCGTTCATCACGGGCGGGGCGGTATCGCTGAGCTTCGGGGCGATCTTCGCCGCCCTTTATCTCAGCTGGTGTCCCGTCGGGTTCGACTATGCCGGAGGCGCGCAGGGACGCTACTTCATTCCCCTCGCTTTGTTCCTGCCCGCGATCCTGCCGCCTCCACCCCGGCGACAGGGGACCGCGGGCGTCGGGGGAGCGCTCGCCCGCGCTGCGACGCTGGCCCGCGGTGCGGTGCTGACGTTCCCGATCGTCAGCTTTGTCGTCGTGCTCGCCGGTCTTGCCGACCGTTACTACCGACCCGTCACGCTGTGGCCATTCTAAGCGTGTGTCATGCTGCTGACATACGCCATCTCCAAAGGGCTGTGGCGCTCGCGCGTTGCACGCGCCCTTGCAGCCCCCTATAAGCCCGCTGGTCGGAACACCGGCAAGACGCCGCCCTCGATCGGATGAGTGAAGAGCGATGCTCGAAGGCTTGCGCGCCGTACAGAAAACCTGGATCGGAAAGCTCGTCCTTGCCGGCGTCATGGGACTGATCGTCGTCTCCTTCGTCGTCTGGGGCATCGGCGACATGTTTCGCGGCTTGGGCGGCAACGAGGTGGCGCACGTCGGCGACATCGGGGTCTCGGTGGTCGACTACCGACAGGCCTACCAGACCGAGTTGCAGAACCTGCAGCAGCGCGCGCGCCGCGCCATCACCAACGAGGAGGCGCACCGGCTCGGCCTCGACGGCCAGGTGCTGTCCCGGATGATCTCGGACGCGGTGCTCGACGACCGGATCGCCGGCCTGGGTCTTGCCATTTCCGACACTCGGATGGCCCAGGCCATCGCCGCCGATCCGGCCTTCGCGGGGCCTGGCGGCACCTTCGACCGGACCCGCTTCAATTCTGTTCTCCGTGAACAAGGATATACGGAGCAGAGCTTCGTGCGCGAGCAGCGGCACGTGTACCTTCGCCAGGAACTTGTGCAGGCCCTTGTCGGTGATCTCGCGGTGCCAAAGGCTGGCGTCGAGGCTTTGGACCGCTTCCAGACCGAGACACGCGCTATCGAAACGCTCGCCTTGAACGCCGCTGCCGTCGGCTCGATGCCGCAGCCCGACGACGCCGCGCTGCAGGCCTATTTCGATGACCATAAGCAGGAGTTCGACGCACCGCAGTACCGCAAGCTCGTCGTTCTAAGTCTCACCCCGGCCGTGCTGGCAAAGCCCGGCGACGTTTCGGACGCAGATGCCCGGCATCTTTACGACGAGGTGAAGGACCAGCGCTACGGCACGCCGGAGCGGCGGGCCCTCCAACAGATCGTCTTCCCCACCGAAGCCGATGCCGCCGCGGCGGCGGCCCGCATCAAGGCAGGCACGCCCTTTGCGGAGATCGCGACGGAGCGCAAGCTCGGAGCCAAGGACATCGACCTCGGGACCGTCACGAAGGGTCAGCTCTTCGACAAGGCGGTTGCCGGGGCGGCTTTCGCGCTGCCGGCCGATGGTTCGAGCGAGCCGATCGACAGCTCGTTCGGATGGGTGCTGGTCCATGTCGCTGCCATCGAACCCTCGGCGCTCAAACCCTTCGAGGAGGTTGCTCCGGCGCTCAAGCAGGAACTGGCCCTGCGGACCGCAGCCGCGGCGATGCGGGATCTCCATGACAAAATCGAGGACGCGCGCTCCTCGGGCAAACCCTTGACCGAAGCCGTCAGGACGGTGGGACTCGACACGCGTGCCATCGAGAGTGTCGACGCCAAGGGGCTCGACAAGGAGGGCAAACCGGTGGAAGGTCTGGCAGACCGCGATGCCCTGCTCCGCGCGGCCTTTTCGTCGGATGTCGGTGTCGACAACGACACCGTGCAGGGCCGCGACGGCAGCATGACGTGGTTCGAAGTCGCGGCCGTCGATCCGGCCCGCCCGAAGACGCTCGGTGAGGTCAAGCCGCTGGTCGAGGCCGCATGGGCAAGGCAGGAGACCGCGAAGCGGCTCGATGCGAAAGCGACGGAACTGGTGAAGAGCCTTGATGGCGGGCAGTCCATGCGCGAGGTGGCGGCTTCCCTTGGAAATCCCCCCGTCGGGGAGGCGACCGACGTGAAGCGCACGGGTGCGAAGGGTCTCTCGAACGAGGCTGTGATGCGGGTATTCGACGTTCCGGTCGGCGGCGCGGGATCAGCGCCCAGCGGCGAAGCGGAGCGCATCGTGTTCCGGGTCCGAAGCAGCGTCGTGCCGCCCCTCGATCCGGCGTCCGCTCAGGCGACGCAGATCGCGGAGCGGTATCGCGCGGCGCTGTCGGAGGACCTCCTCGGCGCCTATCTGTCGAAGGTCGGCGCGGAGATCGGCGCCAAGGTGAACCAGGAGGCGCTTCGCAACGCCGCGGGGGCGTCGTTCTGATGCTGCTCGGCGGCGGCGGCGATTTCGACGCCCGCTATGCCGCAGGCGAGGCCTCGCCGATCTGGTCGATCCATGTCGCGGACCTCGAAACACCGGTTTCGGCCTTCATGAAATTGTCCAAGGGCCGCGACGGCAACGTGTTCCTGCTGGAATCCGTCGAGGGCGGGGCCACACGCGGCCGCTACTCCGTCATCGGAATCGATCCCGACGCCATCTGGCGCTGCCATGGTGCGGCGTCGGAGGTCAACCGTGCGGCGCTGACCGACCTCCAGTCCTTCACGCCATGCGCCGGCACTCCGATCGAAAGCCTGCGGGCCTTTCTGAGTGAAGCAGCCATCGACATGCCGGCGGAACTTCCGCCTATGTCGGCGGGGGTCTTCGGATATCTCGGCTACGACATGGTCCGGCACATGGAGCGCTTGGCCCCGGCCAAGTCGGATCCCATCGGCGTTCCGGACGCGATCCTCATCCGCCCGACCGTCATCGTCGTCTTCGACACCGTGCGGGATGAGATGATCGCGGTCACGCCCGTCCGC
>CAXSEU010000180.1:5203-6936 GCA_964236485.1 uncultured Lichenihabitans sp.
GCATGGCGCTTGAAGACGGCGCGGAACGGCTCGACCGGGTCGTGGCGACATTGGAAGCCCCCTTGGCCCACCCGTCCGCGCCGCTCGATCCGTCGGCCCGCGCGACACGCCCGGTCTCCAACACCCCGGCACCAGACTTCCTGGCTATGGTCCGGCGCGCAAAGGACTATATCGGCGCTGGCGACATCTTCCAGGTCGTGCTGTCGCAGCGCTACTCGATGCCGTTCGGCTTGCCGGCTTTCTCGTTCTACCGCGCCCTGCGACGCATCAACCCCGCCCCTTTCCTCTGTTTCCTCGATTTCGGCGCCTTCCAGATCGCCTGTTCAAGCCCGGAGATCCTGGTGCGCTTGAGGGGGGATCGGGTCACCATTCGGCCGATCGCCGGAACGCGGCGCCGCGGCAAGACGCCGACCGAAGACGAGGCCCTGGCGGCAGAACTCCTGACCGACCCCAAGGAACGCGCCGAGCATCTGATGCTGCTCGATCTCGGGCGCAACGATGTCGGCCGGGTCGCCCGCGTCGGGTCGGTCGAAGTCACCGACAAGTTCTTCATCGAGCGCTATAGCCATGTCATGCACATCGTCTCGAACGTAGAAGGGACGATCGACCCGCGCCGCGATCTCGTCGACGCCTTGGCAGGCGGCTTCCCGGCCGGCACCGTGTCGGGCGCCCCCAAGGTTCGAGCGATGCAGATCATTGATGAACTCGAGCGTGACAAGCGCGGCATCTATGGCGGGTGCATCGGCTATTTCGGCGCCAACGGCGACATGGATACCTGCATCGTGCTGCGCACCTCGGTCATCAAGGATGGCGTCATGCACATCCAGTCCGGCGCCGGCATCGTCTACGATTCGGATCCGGGTCTCGAGAACACGGAATGCGTCAACAAGGCCGAGGCCCTGGTGCGCGCGGCCGAAGAAGCGGTGCGGTTCGCCGCCGCGGGCAAGCGCGGCCAGTAGCGCGGCCAACCGGCGGCCTGGAGCATGTCGGGCCGTTTCGAAAGCGGAGCTTCCATACAAGCCTGTGAACGTGCTCGCCTTTGAAGCTCCTCAGTGCGCTGCCGCAAGGGCGGCCGCTCGCAGGGCCGAAGCCAGGCTGCGCGTATCGTAAGGTTTCGAAACGATGGGGACCGCCTTGAACCGTTCCGGCAGGACGATGCTCTCGCCGTAGCCGGTGGCGAAGACGAAGGGAAGACCTCGCCGTGCCAGTTCGTCGGCTACCCCGAAGCTGGTTTCGCCCGAGAGGTTGACGTCCAGGATGGCGGCCCCGAACGACTGCGCGTCGAGAAGCCGAAGAGCCTCGGCCTCGGTGCCGGCGACTTCCGTCTCGAGCCCGGCGTCGCGCAGCATCGCCCGGGCGTCGAGTGCGATCATCATGCTGTCCTCGACCAGCAGCAACCGTTCGAAGGCCAGGTCGGGCCGCTGGGCCGACGGCTCGCTGGCGTCCTGCTCCGCCTCGCCGTCGCCGTCGCCCTCGCCGACATGAATGGCCGGAATGGTGAAGCTACAGTGGAGGCCCTCGCGCTCGTAGTCGAGGGCCGCGCGCCCGCCAAGCTCGAACGGAATGACCTGTTCGACGACGATCGACCCGAATCCTCGGCCCCCTGGGGCGTCGGCCGGGGGGCCGCCGGTTTCACGCCAGTCGATGCACAGGTTTCCCTCGGCGTCCCTCGACCAGACGATGGACAGCTGCCCCGTCGGTGAACTCAGCGAGCCATATTTGGCGGCATTGGT
>CAXSEU010000180.1:6970-7224 GCA_964236485.1 uncultured Lichenihabitans sp.
CGGGATGAGGGTGACGGAAGGCCCCTCGAAACGGATCCGGTTCGACCCGTCAGCCCAGGCTTTCACCTCGGCATCGAGCAGGCGTCGCAGCGGAGCGTTCTTCCAACCGGTCGTGGTCAACTGGTCGTGCGCCAGCGCAAGCGACAACACACGCTGTTCGAGGTCGTCCGCGAAGGTATCGACCGACCTTGCACCAAAACAAATCTACCCAACCAACGAACAAATCAAAACCAAAATATTCTTCACACAACAAC
>CAXSEU010000181.1:0-7192 GCA_964236485.1 uncultured Lichenihabitans sp.
CAGATGCCCCCCTACCTGCTTCAGGCGGTCCTGGCGACGGAAGATCGTCGGTTCTACGACCACTTCGGCATCGACCTCATCGGCACGCTACGCGCCGTGACGGTCAACGCACGCGCGTCGGGCGTGGTGCAGGGCGGCTCATCGATCACCCAGCAGCTCGCCAAGAACGTCTTCCTGTCGAACGAGCGTACCTTCGAGCGCAAGATCAAGGAGGCCTATCTCGCGGTCTGGCTCGAGACGCATCTCAGCAAGCGCGAAATCCTCCAGCTTTACCTCGATCGGGTCTACATGGGCGGGGGCACCTTCGGCATTCAGGCGGCGTCCGCCTTCTACTTCGGGAAGTCGGTGCGCGACGTCTCCCTGGCGGAAGCCGCCATGCTGGCGGGATTGTTCAAGGCGCCGACCAAATACGCGCCGCACATCAATCTTCCAGCCGCGCGAGCCCGCGCGTCCGACGTCCTCAGCAACCTCGTCGACGCCGGCTTCATGACCGAGGGTCAGGTGTTCTCCGCCCGCAGGAACCCGGCCACCCCGGTCGACCGCCAGCGCCAGGTGGCACCCGATTGGTACCTCGATTACGCCTACGACGAGGTCCGCCGGCTGGCGGTCGATCACCGTCTTGGCGCCAACCGCGTGCTCGTGGTGCGCACGGCGCTCGACTCCGGCCTCCAGGACAAGGTCGAATCCGTGATCGAGGACCAGTTGCGCCAGAATGGGCCGAGCTATCACGCCAAGCAGAGCGCCATGGTGGTGATGGAGCCGACCGATGGGGCCGTCCGGGCGATCGTCGGGGGACGGGATTACGGCGCCAGCCAGTTCAACCGGGCCACCGATGCCCAGAGACAGCCCGGGTCGTCCTTCAAGCCCTTCGTCTACATCACCGCCGTGATGACGGGCAAATTCAAGCCCGGCACGATGGTGAGTGACGGCCCGGTGTGCATCGGCAACTGGTGCGTGCCCCTCTATTCCGCGCTCGCCCATTCCCTGAACACCGTTGCGGTGAAGCTGTCGATCGCCATCGGCAACGGCAATCCGAAACTCGGCCGCGCCAAGATCACCGAGACCGCACATGCGATGGGCTTGACGACGCCGCTCGAAGACACCGTATCGCTTCCCGTGGGCGCGGATGTCGTCACTGTCATCGACATGGCGACGGCCTATTCCGCCTTCGCCAACGGAGGCAAGAGGGTCTTTCCTTTCGCGGCCATTGAAATTCGAGATGGTCGCGGCAACCTGGTCTACCGCCACGATCGGGACGGGCCCACTCCCCGCCAGGTCGTGCCGGCGGCCGACGTGGCCACCATGAACTACATGATGTCCAAGGTCGTGACGGAAGGGACCGGAACCCGCGCCAAGCTCGATAACGTCATCGTGTCGGGGAAAACCGGTACCACGAACGCCTATAAGGACGCCTGGTTTTGTGGCTTTACCGGCAATTACGTCGGCGCGGTCTGGTATGGCAACGATGACTACACGTCGATGAACAAGGTGACGGGCGGCACCCTCCCGGCCATGACCTGGCACGACGTGATGGCCTTCGCACATGAGGGGATCGAAACCCGGCCGCCCTTCGGGCTCGGAGAGGCTCGACCCGTCCCGACGCCGGCGGCGCTCGCTTCGGGCGCCGATCAAGAGACCCGCCCCATCGGCTTCCGTCCCACGCTCCTGTCGCCCCGATCGGCGGCCGTCATCGCGAGCATCGAGGCCAGCATGAAGAAGGTCGACGCCAGGCAGGTGGGCGACCCGTCGGCTTCCGCGGACGCCGGCCCGCACGTGCTCGTGCCGCAAGGCTCGGCGAGCAGTGGCGTCGGCCTCCAGTAGCGCGAAACGACGCCTCGGCGCGATGTCCAGGAGCCTTCCCGTCCCTCGCTCCGCCGCCGCTCGGCGGACCGTGAAGTCCGGGCCTTGGGTGGTGCTCGCCGGGACGCTCAAGGTCGCCCTTGTCCTCGTCTGCGGCGCATCGCTCGGGCTCGCGGCAACCGAGGCGATGCTGGAGCGCAAGATCAATCCCGCCGGCATCAGGATCGGCCCTTGGGTTACATGGGCGAAGTCCGGGACGGTCGATATCGACCCCTATGCCCAAGCCATCGGGGCCCAGACGGCCTCGATCCCCCTGGCGGCTGCGGAAGGCCTGAGTTTCACGGCCGCGACCGACGATGCGGACGCCGGCCTTTCGGCCCACTGCGCCTACCGCATTGATGGCAACGTGCCACCGGCACGCTTCTGGACCCTGACGGCCACGACCGCTGCCGGGCTCCTGATGGACAACCCCTCGGGCCGGGCTGGCTTTGCTTCCAGCGAGGTGTTGCGGCGAAGCGACGGGAGCTTCAGCATCACCGTGGCACCGGCCGCTCGGCCCGGCAACTGGTTGCCCGCCTCGGGAGATGATCGCTTCGTCCTGACCTTGAGGCTCTACGACACTCCGCTGTCGTCGGTGGCGGGCGGCGACATCAGAAAGACGAGCCTGCCATCCATCACAGCGCTGGGCTGCGCGTCATGAGTTCTCGCGCGCTCTCGCTATCGCTCTGGGGCGCTGCGACCTTGATGGTGGCCGGGGTCGTCCATCTCGCCTCGATCTTGATCCTGCCGGAGATCACGTCGGATAACGCGTACCTCCGTCTCGTCAAGGGCGTCGCCCCCAATACCGTCTCCGTCCTGCCGAGGCCGGGCTCTGTCTCCGAGCTCCTCCCCTTCCGCGATCCCGCCCTTGGCACGGCGATCTGCCGCTACGATCTTCACGACGGCGACCTGCGGATCGGCGCTCCGATCGGCGACACCGCGTTCCTCGCGATTTCCTTCCATACGTCAAAAGGCGTGCCGTTCTACGCCCTCACGAGCCGCTCGGGCAACGAAGGGCGGATCGATCTTGTCCTCTTGACGCCCGCCCAGCTCGAAAAACTGGAAGCGGCGGACAGTGGGGACGGCCTGGTGCGGGAGGTTCGTGTGACGGCCCCGGCGCCGCAAGGCTTCGTCCAATTCGACGTACTGCCGCGCGTTGGAGGCTACCCGGCCGCCATGCATGCGCTGTCCTCGGCGAGTTGCAAGCTCGAGGCGATGCCCTGAAAGGTCAGCCCGGAGCGTGTCTCGCGTTCGAAGCCGCCGCGAGCTCCGAAGGCGCCGCGAGCTCGCAGAGCCGCTTGGCCTCAGCCGCGCACTGCGTCGCCTCGTCTTCATCCATCCTGACGTATCGCACGCCGGTGAAGAACAGGATGCGCGCACCTTCCCGCGCCACCTCGCCGAAACGCCTCGGACGATCGCGTCCAGTCCCAAAAGCGACGATGTTGTTCATGTCACTGTCCCCGCGTCGGCGGCGAGGCCCTCCTGGCCTGACCGGTGTAGCGCCGTGAGCCATTACGCGGCGGCGAAGGTTAATGATGTATCAACGAACACCCGATAGTTTGAGCTTTCGAAGTAGCTGTGTTCGGGGCACCACGGATGGGCGAGGCTGACGAACTGCGTCGATCCTTGGATCGATTGGTCGAACTCGGAAAGACCCCCGAGGTCAACATCCGCCCCGTGCTGCTTCGCGTCCTGGTCGACCTGTTCGTGCGCAAGCCGCACCACTCCCCCGACGATCTTGCGCAGTTCGAGGAGATCAGCCAGCGCCTGCTCGACGAGGCCGACGCCGAAACGCGTTTCATCGTCGCCGATAAGCTCGCCCGCCACCCCTCGATTCCGAAAGCGCTGATCGAGCGCTTCCTGGCCGAACGCGGGCGGATGGCGAGCAGCGTCCTCGAACATGCGGCCCTCGATGCCGACACGCTTGCGGCCTCGGCTGCTTGGGGTACGCCGGACATGGCCGTCGCGGTGGCCCGCCGAACCGACCTCACGATCCCGATCTCGCGCAGTCTGGCCGACCGGCCCGAGCGTCAGGTGCTCGTGGCCCTGGCCCAGAACCCGTCGGCCCCCGCGGATCGGCCGCTGGTACAATACCTCGTCCGCCGCGCCCGCGGCGACGATGAACTCTCGCGGCTTCTGCTGCGGCGGGACTGCGTCCCTGCCGACCTGGCGCCGCTCTTCATGCTGGCAGGCACGGAGCAGCGTGCCGCCATCATCCTGTCGGCCCATCGCGAGGATTTCGGACCCGACAATCGCCGTCCCCGCCTCACCGAGGTCGAACTGCAGGCGCTCTCGCGCGTCGAGCGTTCGCTGATGACGCCCGATCAGGACAGCTTCGACATCGCGTTGGCGGCGGCCCTGAACCTCCCCTTGGAGGATGTCTGGCGCATCATCGACGATCCGAAGGGCGAGCCGCTCGCCATCGCCTTGACGGCCATCGGCGCGCCTCCGGAATTCGCGGCACGCGTCTTCATCCTCAGCGGACCCGCCATCGGTCATTCGGTCATGGCCGTCAGGAGCCTGACCGCGCTGGTCGACAGCCTTCCGGTCCGGACCGCCGGAAGGCTGATCTCAGCCATCACGGGTCAAGTCTTCAACCCGGTTCGCAAGCCTCAGCCTCAAACCGAGGACGTGAGGCCGCGGCGCGGCGAACCCGAAGCCAAGCCCGCGCAGGCCGCCATGGGACCCTTGCAGCGCCGCCTGATGGTCGGTCGCCTGCGCTGAACGTCGGCCGTCGCCGAGGCGCTCCGGTCAGGCCGCCAAGAACGATCGCCCAGCCCGGTCCTCGATTTCGACGATCCACAAGTCCGGATCGAACCGAAGCTCGCGTTGCAGCCGCGCCTCGACCTCCGACGACGCGGCATCCGCCTTCATGAGCGCCGTGAAGCGCCGGTCGCCGCCGGGGTCCGCTTCGCTTTGGGCGGCAGGTCCCAACAGCATGGCGGTGCCGTCGAGCCTGTCGATCTTGATGAAGATGGCGCCTGCTTCGGCCGCGCCCCGCCGTCGCTGCACCGCCGCCGCCCCTTCCGAGGCGACGCGACGCAGATAAGCCGCAACCCAGAAATCCGAACGAAGGCGCGCCGACGGCCCTGGGCTCACCCGGGGGGACTCGCCGCCGCAGCCGCGAGTTCCCGCATGACCTTCTGGGACAGCTCGGAGCCCGCCGCCATGTGGTGATCGCGCTCGAAGGCCTCCAGCGCCCGCCGTGTCGAGCCCCCCATGCGTCCATCGGGCCTGACCGGAAATCCCAGCTTCGCGAGCGATCGCTGCGCGGCCACGATGCGCGGGTCGACATCCGCCGTCGCGACCGCGTTCTGATCGGTACCGTGAAGCAGTCTTGCGATCGCGTCGGCGCGGCGGGCCGGCACGGGCTTGGTGGCCGGCGCGCGGATCGTACTCGTGCTGGCCGGCGGCGGGGGGCGGGGTGTCGTTGCCTCGGTCGCCGGCGCCCGGTCTGGTGTCATGGGAATCTGCCGGATCATGGGCACCGCGGAAGCAACGGGACGCGGCGCCGGCGGAGGGAGCGCGGCACCGGCCGGCTGCGAGGCCCGGAGGGCATGGCCGAACAGGGGAGCCGGATGACGGCCCGACTGGAACAACACCGCATTGCCAACGATCGTGCCTCCCATGGCGAGGCAAGCCGCGACACCGAGGGTCTTCCCCGGGTGGCGGCGCAGCAGGAGCAGGAACGGGGCGACGGAGCGGCTCGACAAGCGGGACGCCTCGCCACGGAGCGGCGCCCTCCCCGGACGCTCGCTGGAGGCGGACCGCTGACCTCGCATCGCTGCTTCACGCAATTTTGTGGATCCTAGCGGGTTTGCTCTGCCCGCCGATGTGCTGGGCCGGCGCAACGTAGCGTGGAATGGTTTCTATTTTGGTATCGCTGGCACCCGGTTTGACATGGGGGCGACAGTCGGACGGCAGGCGGAGGGCGACCCTGGTCCCCTGCCCCGGCGCGCTTTCGATCGCCATCGTTCCACCGTGCAGCCCCACGAGGCCGCGAACGACCGAAAGGCCGAGCCCGGTCCCTTCAAAGGCCCGGTCATAGGCATTCTGGGCCTGGAAGAACGGGGCTCCGAGCTTCGGCAAATCCCCGGAGCTGATGCCTACGCCATCGTCGGCAACGGCGATGATGACCGAGGTTCCCTCCGGCCGAGCGCTGACGCCGACCCGCCCGCCGTTCGGCGTGAACTTGATGGCATTGGATAGCAGGTTGAGCAGGATCTGCTTGTAGGCCCTTTCGTCCCCGACGACGTTCACCATGGAGGCCGCGATGTCGCGTGAAAGCGCGATGGAGCCGGTCTCGGCCTTCAGCCGGACCATGTCGCAACACTCGTTGATCAACGGCGCCAAGTCGAACGGTTCAGGCACGATGGTGAAGCTTCCCGCCTCGATCTTCGACGCGTCCAAGATGGTGTTGACCACGGCCAGGAGGTGGTGGCCCGACTGCAGGATGATGGACGCGTATTCGCGCTGTTTCTCCGGATGCCGCGGCCCGAGCTCTTGACTGGCCAAGAGGTCGGCGAACCCGATGATGGCGTTCAGCGGCGTGCGCAGCTCGTGGCTGACGTTGGCCAGGAACAGGGTACGCGCCGCCTCGGCCCGCCGTGCGGCCTCCTCGGTCTCGACCAGCGCGAGTTCGTGGTGCTTGCGCGACGTGACGTCCGTCATGAGGCAGAGAATGGATGTCTCGCCGCCAGGCGCAGTGGTTCGCCGCCGGGCCCGCAACTCCGCCCAAGCGAAGACCGGTTCCCGGAAAGCGCCCTTGAGGCTCGGCAGCGTGGCGGAGGTGCGGATCCTGACGACCGTGCTGAGGCTTCCGGCAGCGCCGCCCGCATCGGCGATGAGGTTGAGGAAAGCCGGGCGGTCGGCGACGTGGACATGCTCGAAGAGCCCGCGCCCCGCGAGATCTCCCGCGCTGATGCCGAACAGCCGCTGCGCCGCCGCTCCGGCGTCCAGCACCATGCCGAAACGGTCGAGACGAAGGGGAACGTCGTCGATCGCGTCGGTCAGTTCCCGGTAACGATCATGACCGAGGCGCTCCTCGAGCCCACGCCGTCGTTGAAGCCGACTTGCCATGAGGGCAAGAACGACGCCATAGATTTCGGCCGCAGCCGTCATTCCGGTGCCGAAACCGCCGATCAGGCGATCGGACGGAGGCGTGCCGAACATCGTCAGCGCCGGCACCCCCAGCGCCGCCAGGGTCGCGATGGCCACCATGCCGGATGTCGACATCGGGCTTGAGGCCAGGCCGGCCTCCAGCGGGACGATGAGCAGCAGACCAAGCCCGACAGCCGAGCCGCTGCCGGCTGCCAGGGTGACGGCGAGGCCGATCCAGGCCGCAAGGCTGATG
>CAXSEU010000182.1:0-7171 GCA_964236485.1 uncultured Lichenihabitans sp.
CCGTTCCGATAGGCTTCGGCAATCTGCGGAAGGAGTGTGGCGAGGGAATTTCTCTCGGCTTTGGACAGGTTCGCTCGGTCGCCCTTGTCAACCAAAGCGAGAAGGAAGAGGGGCACATCGTCGCCACCGTAACAATGGATCGTGCGATAGCCACCTGATTTTCCCGATCCCTTTCGCGCAAAGCGCACCTTGCGCGCACCTCCCGTGCCGGAGATCAGATCGCCAGCGACAGGGTTTTCGCTAAGGTATGCAGCCATTTCGGACACCTCCTCAATCGACAGCCCGGCCGCGTTGGCCAGGCGGTCAAATGTCGGGGTGGTGAGAACGGCGTGCATGTTTCTATATACGGCGATGCCGTATGAATAGCAAAGGAAAAGTACGGCATCGCCGTATGCCAGTTCGCCCCCTCGGGATCTTCTTTGATGGCTGGCCGCCAGAATCCTCGCACCGGAGTTTGGATGAGGGGCGAGGAAGCCTCGAAGACCGGTCGGCGGAAGGGCCCAATCTTTCTTCGCCTCGGCGATCTCCGAACACAGACCCGAAAGCCGACTGTGAGAGGCACGCCCGCCATGCTCGACGCCTACAACCAGTGGCTCTTCTCAAAGCGATTCGACGTTGCCGTCGACGCCGAGCGACTGGCCGGAGATGTTGCGCCCTCCCGCCGAGAGGAGAAACAGGACCATGGCGGCGACATCCTCGGGCGGCGTCATGCGGCGCAGCGAGATGCGTCCGAGGTACTCCTTCTCCATGTCGCCGTAAGGGACCCCGACCTTGCCGGCGCGATCGCGGATGACGCCTTCCATGCGTGGACCGCTGATGATGCCGGGCAGGATGGCGTTGACCCTGACGTTGGCGGGGCCAAGCTCCTTGGCGAGGCTCTGGGTGAAGCCGATGACGCCCCATTTCGCCGCCGCATAGGGCGTGCGGAACGCGTAGCCGAAGCGTCCCGCCGCGGAGGACATGTTGACGATGGCGCCCCCGCCGGCGGCCTTCAGCAGCGGGACCGCGTGGTGGGCGCACAGGAACTGCCCGGTGAGGCAGACGTCGATGCAGCGCCGCCAATCCGCCGGCTCGATCTCCTCGACGCCTCCGGTCGGCCCGGCAATGCCTGCGTTGTTGACGAGTGCGTCAAGGCCTCCGAGCTCGTCGCCGATCTCGGCGAAGAAGCGGGCGACATCCTCGTCTTTGGACACGTCGCAGAGACTCGCGCCGTGCCCCGGATGGGCGGTCCGGAAGTCGTCGAGGAACCCTTCCGAGACATCGCAGACATGGACCCTGCCGCCCTCCGCGATGAGACGCTCCGCGATGGCGCGGCCGTTGCCGGACGCCCCCGCCGTGACGGCGATCCTCAGCCCGACCTGCATCAATGGACCACCGCCTCGGATTTCGCCCGCGATCATGAATGGCCTCTTACGTGCGAGTGTCGTCCTTCACGTCGCGGCCGCGCCCCCGGCCGCGGCAATGGAGTGCGGATCACCGGAGGTGATAGAAAAAGCGGTCGGCTGGCGCAAGGTCGCCCCGGAAGCCTCGAGGGCCCGGCGTTCTACGGGGCTTGGTCCGGCACGGCGAGCCGATAGCCCACCCCGGCCTCGGTCGTGAGCAGGCGCGGGTCGGCCGGGTCGAGCTCGATCTTCTGGCGCAGCCGGCGCATGAAGACCCGCAGGTATTGCGCGTCTTCCGCATGCGCGGGCCCCCAGACGGTGCGCAGGATATGCTTGTGGGTGAGGACGCGCCCCGCATGACGCGTGAGCAGATGCAGGAGATCATACTCCTTCGGCGTCAGCCTGATCGTCTCGCCCCGGAGGGTTACCTTGTGGGCGAGGGTGTCGACGACGAGGTCGCCGGCCTCGAACACCGCCGTGTTGCCGCCGCTCACCACCGCGTGCCGCACGGCGGTGCGCAGCCGCGCCATGAGTTCGGCCACGCCGAACGGCTTGTTGACGTAATCGTCCGCGCCCGCATCCAGCGCGGCGACCTTTTCGGCTTCGTCCTCGCGGGCCGACAGGATCACGACCGGCACCTGCGAGGTCGCGCGGATGGCCCGAAGAACGTCCGCCCCGTCCATGTCGGGGAGCCCAAGATCGAGCAGGACCAGTTCCGGAGCGACCTTGTCGAACCTCCGCAAGGCTTCGGCTCCCGTCAGAACCGACTCGACCGCGAATCCGGCGGCCACCAGGGTCGGACGCAGGAAACGATGGATCTGGGGCTCGTCATCCACCAGGAGAATCGTGCGCGACATCGGCATCGGGTTGTTCCTGCTCGGCAACGGCCTGCGGGCCCGGCTCGGCGGCGGGCAGACTGATGGCGATCCGCGTGCCGCGCCCCTCCCGGATCGGGCTCTCGGCCCGGATGGTTCCACCCATGATGTCCACCACGCCCTTGGCGATGGCAAGCCCGAGGCCGGTGCCGGCGGGGCGGCCGTCGCCGGGGCTCAGCCGGGTGAACTTCTCGAAGACGCGCTGGAGGTCGCCGGCCGCGATGCCGCGGCCTTGATCCTCGACGGTGAGCCTGACGTGACCGGTCTCGGCCTCGGCCCGGACGCGGGTCGGGGTGCCGGGATCGGCATATTTGTCGGCATTGTCGAGCAGGTTGAACACCACCTGTCCGAACAGCACGCCATCGCCCCGCACCAGCGGCAGATCGGGCGCGACGGCGAGGTCCAGGGGGCGCGCCGGGAAGGCTTTCCTGGCGCGCCCCGCGGTGGCGGCCAGGACCTCGGGCACGTCGATCCAGTCCCGCTCGAGGTTGAGCGCACCCGATTCCACCCGCGTCATGTCGAGCAGGTTCGACACGAAGCGGGTGAGGCGGCTCGCCTCCTCCTCGATGGCGGCAAGGAGATCGTCGCGATCGGCCTGCGCCATGCGGTTCCCGTAGTCGCGCAGGCTGGTGACCGACCCGAGGATCGAGGCGAGGGGTGTGCGCAGGTCGTGCGACAGCGACGAGAGCAGGGTCGATTGCACCCGCTCCCTGGCGATCAGGGCCTCGCCGCGCTGCGCCTCCTTCACCAGCAGGGCCCGCTCGATCGCCAGCCCGCCCTGATCCATCAGCGCCGCCAGGACGCGCTCTCCTTCCGCCGGGAGGGGTTGCGTGCGGTCCGTGGGACTGAAGCCGACGACGCCGAGGACGCCCCGCGACGTCCGCAGGGGCTGGAACTGATAGAGCGCGTTGGGCAGTGTTCCGGTCCGCCAGCCGGCCGCCTCGGCCTTGCCGAACGCCCAGCGAGCGGCCGCCCAATCCCCCAATCGCAGGGTATCTTCGGGTGGGAAGGCGGCGCGGATCGCGAGTTCGCCGTCGCCCTCATCGTCATTCAGGAGCATGACCACCTGGCCCTTGACCGCCGCGGCCGCCTGGCGGGCGACGACCCACAGGATGTCGTCGAGGCTCGCAGTGCCCGATAGCTTGCGGGAAACGTCGTAGAGGGCCTCGATCGTGGCGACGCGGCTGCGCGCGGCTGCCGATTGGTCGCGCACCCGGCCCGCAAGCCCGCCCGTGGTCACCCCGACGAGCAGGAAGATCGTCAGCGCGAGCAGTTCATGGGGCTCGGCGATCGAGAACGTATAGACCGGCGGGATGAAGAAGAAATTATAGGCGAAGAAGGACAGGATCGCGGCCGCGATCGCGGGCCACTGGCCGACCGTCACGGCGCAGCCGAGCACCGCCGCCAGGAACACCATCGACAGGTTGGGAAGCTTGAGGAAATGCGTGGCGACGAGCCCCGCGACCACCGCCAGGGCGACCGAGACGACCGGGGCCAGCAACCCGAGGCCCAGGCTGCGCCGGCTTGGCCAGCGCTGCGACGATTTCGGCTTTGCCTGAGCCTCGCCGACGACGACGTGGATCGCGATGTCGGAGGCGCGCCGCAACAGCATGCCCGACAAGGATTTGCCGCGCATGCGGGCCCAGAGCCCCGCGCTTGACCGGCCGATGACGATCTGGGTGATGTTCTCCCGCCGGGCGAAACGCAGGATCTCTTCAGGGAGGTCGTGACCCGAGAGCCGCGTCGTCTCCGCCCCGAGACGCTCGGCCAGACGCATGGCGTCGTCGATCCGCCGCAACGCCACGGCGTCGGTGACTTCGAGGCCCGAGCGCTCCAGGGTCACGGCGATCCACGGCGCGTTCAGCCCGCTGGCGAGGCGGCTCGCCGCCCGCACGACCTTGTCGGACGAGGGATCCGACCCGACGCAGACCAGGATGCGCTCCGAGGTCGGCCAGGCTCCCTCGATCGCATTCTGCCGCAGGTGATCGACCATCTGGTCGTCGACGCGGTCGGCGGTGCGCCGCAAGGCGAGTTCCCGCAGCGCCGTCAGGTTGCCGGGTTTGAAGAACCCCCCGGCGGCGCGGCGCGCGTTCTCGGGCAGGTAGATGCGCCCCTCGCTCAGCCGCGTGATCAACTCGTCGGGGGTAACATCGACGACCACGACCTCGTCGGCACGATCGACGACGGTGTCCGGCACGGTCTCGCGCACCACGACGCCGGTGATGCGCGAGACGACGTCGGACAGGCTCTCGAGATGCTGGATGTTGACCGCGCTCCACACGTCGATGCCGGCGCCCAGCAGCTCCTCGACGTCGAGGTAGCGCTTGGGATGGCGGCTTTCCTCGGCATTGGTGTGGGCGAGTTCGTCGACGATGAGGAGCGCCGGGCGCCGCGCCAGCGCCGCGTCGAGGTCGAACTCGCTGAGTTCGGCACCGCGGTAGGAGACGGTGCGACGCGGCAGAAGCTGCAGCCCTTCGAGCAGCGCTTCGGTTTCGACGCGCCCGTGCGTCTCGACGACCCCCACGACGACGTCGAGATGGGCCAGGCTCAGTCGCCGTGCGCCGGACAGCATGGCATAGGTCTTGCCAACCCCCGGCGCCGCCCCCAGGAAGATCTTGAGGCGGCCCCGTCCTTCCTGTCCGGCGGCCGCCAGCAGGGCGTCGGGGTCGGGGCGGACATCCGTTGCGGCTGTCATGGGCTTTGCTTCGACGCTCGGCCGCGCGGGACATTCCGGCGGCCCCGGGTGCCAGCCGCCCCGGCCGGCGGACGAGCGAAGCCTTCACCCCCCGGCGAGCGGCTTCGCGGCAGGTGGCGCCGGAACATTCGCGCCATCGGCGGCGTCCAGCGCCAGGTTGAGGCGCAGGGTATTGAGAGTTCGTTCTCCGAACAAGCCGGATCCGTTCGCGTTGTCGGCGATGATCGCCTGCAGCTTGTCGACCGGCATCTTACGGGCCTCGGCCACCCGGGGAACCTGCAAGGTGGCATAGGCGAGCGAGATGTCGGGATCGAGGCCGGAGGCGGATGTCGCCACGGCATCGGCCGGCACCGGCTTTGCCGGGCTGCCCCCGAGCGTCGCGATCGACGCCTTCACCCGATCCACGAGCTTTTGCGAGGTCGGCCCGAAATTCGACCCTGCAGAATTCGAGGCGTTGTAGGGCGCATCCACGGTTTTCGAGGCGTCGTTCGGGTCGGCCGCGGTGGTCGCTGACGGCCGTCCGTGGAAGTAGCGGTCCGAGACGAAGTTCTGCCCGACGAGCGCCGATCCGACCACGACGCCGTTGCGGGTCAGCGTCGAGCCGTCGGCGGGTCCCTTGAGGGCCACCTGGGCGATGCCCGTGATGGCCAGTGGATAGACAATGCCCGTGAGGGCCGTGAACAGGACGATCATGACGATCGCGGGACGCAGATGGGTCAACATGGCTTTCACGCGAGGTGGAGGTGCGAGATGGCGAGGTCGATGATCTTGATGCCGATGAAGGGAACGACGATGCCGCCGAGCCCATAGATCAAGAGGTTGCGGCGCAGCAGCGCGGCCGCGCCGATCGGCCGATAGGCCACGCCCTTGAGGGCGAGTGGGATCAGAGCGATGATGATCAGCGCGTTGAAGATCACCGCCGCCAGGATGGCCGACCGGGGCGAGGACAATCCCATGATGTTGAGGGCGCCGAGCTCCGGGTAGGTCGCGAGGAACAGGGCCGGGATGATGGCGAAATACTTGGCGACGTCGTTGGCGATCGAGAATGTCGTCAGCGACCCGCGGGTCATCAAGAGCTGCTTGCCGATGCCGACGACCTCGATCAGCTTCGTCGGGTCGCTGTCGAGATCGACCATGTTGCCGGCTTCGCGCGCCGCCTGGGTGCCGGTCTGCATCGCCACGCCGACGTCGGCCTGGGCCAGGGCTGGGGCGTCATTGGCGCCGTCGCCGCACATCGCGACCAGCCGTCCGCCCGCCTGTTCCTTGCGGATATAGGCAAGCTTGTCCTCAGGCGTCGCCTTGGCGAGGAAGTCGTCGACGCCCGCTTCGGAGGCGATCGCCGCGGCCGTGACCGGATTGTCGCCGGTGACCATGACGGTCTTGATGCCCATGGCGCGGAGGGCCGCGAAGCGCTCCTTGATGTCGGGCTTCACGGTGTCCTTGAGGTGAACGACGCCGAGCAGGCGCTTGTTTTCGGCGACCGCCAGGGGCGTGCCGCCGGTGCGGGCGATGCGGTCGACGGCCTGGCGGAAGTCGGCAGGACCGCCGCCCGACGCGAGCCCGACACTTTCGAGCACCGAATCGACGGCGCCCTTGCGCAGCGAGCGGCCGCCGATGTCGACGCCCGACATCCGGGTCTGCGCCGTGAAGGGCACCACCATGGCCCGCGCCGCGCCGAGATCGGTTTCCTTCAGGCCGTAGCGGCTCTTGGCCAGCGCGACGATCGAGCGTCCCTCCGGAGTTTCGTCGGCGAGACTCGACAGCAGCACCGCCTCGGCGAGGACCGCTTCGGGAACGCCGCCAACCGGGATGAACTCGCTCGGCATGCGGTTGCCGAAGGTGATCGTGCCGGTCTTGTCGAGCAGCAGCGTGTCGACGTCGCCTGCGGCTTCCACGGCCCGCCCGGATGTCGCGACGACGTTGAAGCGGATGAGGCGATCCATCCCGGCGATGCCGATGGCGGAGAGCAACCCCCCGATCGTGGTCGGGATGAGGCAGACGAGCAGCGCCACCAGCACGGTGACCGAGAGCGTCGTCCCCGAGTAGAGGGCGATCGGCCAGAGCGAGACGCACACGATGAGGAAGATGATCGTGAGGCCGGACAGCAGGATCGACAGCGCGAGCTCGTTCGGCGTCTTCTGCCGCTCAGCCCCTTCGACCAGCGCGATCATGCGGTCGAGGAAGGTCGAGTTTGCTGCCGTGGTAACACGGACCTTAAT
>CAXSEU010000183.1:0-7169 GCA_964236485.1 uncultured Lichenihabitans sp.
CTGCACCCGACCATCGATCCCAAGGCCGAGCGGCACATCTTCGCGACGGGGCTTCCGGCTTCGCCCGGCGCGGCACATGGCGAAGTGGTCTTCACCTCCGAGCGGGCCGAGGCCTTGAAGGCCGCCGGCCGGAAATCGATCCTGGTACGCGCCGAGACCTCGCCGGAGGACATCAACGGCATGCACGCCGCCGAGGGGATCCTGACCACGCGCGGCGGCATGACGTCCCACGCGGCCGTCGTGGCGCGGGGCATGGGCAAGCCTTGCGTGTCGGGTGCGGGGTCGATTCGGGTCGATTACGCCAGCGGGACCGCGACCTCCGGCGGCGTAACGATCCGGGGCGGCGATCTTCTCACCATCGACGGCTCCACCGGGCAGGTGTTGAAGGGGAAGGTGGCCATGCTCGAGCCCGAACTCTCGGGCGATTTCTCCACTCTGATGGCGTGGGCGGACGTCGCACGGCGGATGAAGGTGCGCGCCAATGCCGAAACGCCGGCTGACGCCCGCATGGCGCGCCGCTTCGGCGCCGAAGGGATCGGCCTCTGCCGGACCGAGCATATGTTCTTCGATGCCGCCAGGATCGTCGCGGTGCGCGAGATGATCATCGCCGAGGACGAGCCGGGCCGCCGAGCGGCGTTGGCCAAGCTGCTCCCGATGCAGCGGCGGGACTTCGCCGAGCTCTTCGCGATCATGTCC
Organism: uncultured Lichenihabitans sp.; assembly: GCA_964236485.1. Taxonomy (GTDB): domain Bacteria; phylum Pseudomonadota; class Alphaproteobacteria; order Rhizobiales; family Beijerinckiaceae; genus Lichenihabitans. Next base: position 697 of record CAXSEU010000183.1, read on the forward strand.
GGACTGCCGGTCACCATCAGGCTGCTCGACCCCCCGCTGCACGAGTTCCTCCCGCAGAGTGAAGCCGAAATGGTCGAGGTCGCCGCTGCACTCGGGGTCACCCCCGACAAGGTGCGCAACCGTGCCCGCGAGCTGCATGAATTCAACCCTATGCTGGGCTTCAGGGGCTGCCGCCTCGCCATCGCGTTCCCGGAGATCGCCGAGATGCAGGCGCGCGCCATCTTCGAGGGCGCGGTCCTGGCAGGCCGCGAGACCGGTCGGCCGGTCGAGGCGGAAATCATGGTGCCGCTGGTCATGACGAAGCCGGAACTCGACCTCGTCCGCCAGCGGATCGTCGCCATGGCAGAGGCCGTGGCGAAGGAAAGCGGCGTCACGGTGCCCTACAGCATCGGAACGATGATCGAGCTGCCGCGGGCGGCCTTGATGGCCTCGACCATCGCCGAGTCGGCGGAGTTCTTTTCGTTCGGCACCAACGACCTGACGCAGACGACCCTCGGCATCTCGCGTGACGACGCGGCCTCCTTCCTCGGGCCTTACACGGCCAAGGGTATTCTCGCCGCCGATCCCTTCGTGACGCTCGACCAGGAGGGCGTCGGCGAACTCGTGCGGATGGGCGCGGAGCGCGGGCGCAAGACCCGGCCCGACATCAAGCTGGGGATCTGTGGCGAACACGGTGGCGACCCGGCCTCGATCGCGTTTTGCGAGAGCGTCGGACTCGACTACGTGTCCTGCTCCCCGTTCAGGGTGCCGATTGCCCGCCTGGCCGCCGCCCAGTCCGCCATCGCGGCCCGGGGCCAGATCGGCTCCGACAAGGACCGCGGCGTATAGCGGCGGAAGGTTCGAGCGCCCGGTCGGCGGGCGTTCGGAAATGTTGGAACCGGCGGTGTGGACAGCGCGTAAAACGGGAGGACGACCCTGGACCGCGCCTCGGCTCAGCCTGAAGGCGAATGGGCCCTCGGCATCTTCGCTTCGACGCCGCTCGCGCGCCTTGACGACACGGGGGCTACCGCCGCGTGGGCTTCAAGGGCGACGCGAGGGTTTTTCTTCAGAACTTTGAGGCCGCAATGAAAGCTCTTGTCTGGCATGGCACCACCGATATCCGCTGCGACACCGTTCCCGATCCCACGATCGAGGATGCACGCGATGCCATAATCAAGGTGACGAGCTGCGCGATCTGCGGTTCCGACCTTCACCTCTACGACCACTTCATGCCCGGCATGAAGTCCGGTGACATCATGGGCCACGAGACCATGGGAGAGGTCGTCGAGGTCGGCACGGCCGCCAGGTCGGCCCTGAAGGTCGGCGAACGGATCGTCATCCCCTTCACCATCATCTGTGGTCAGTGCGAGCAATGCCGACGCGGCAATTTCTCGGTTTGCGAGCGGACGAACCGCAACAAGGACCTTGCCGACAAGGCCTTCGGGCACGCGACCGCGGGACTGTTCGGCTACAGCCGTCTCACGGGCGGCTATGCGGGTGGACAAGCCGAGTATCTTCGGGTGCCGTTCGCGGACGCGACCCACATCAAGGTGCCGAGCAGCCTGCCGGACGAGAAGCTGCTCTTCCTGAGCGACATCTTCCCGACGGGTTGGCAGGCGGCGGTGCAATGTGACATCGAGCCCGACGACACCGTGGCGATCTGGGGCTGCGGGCCTGTCGGTCAGATGGCGATCCGCAGCGCCGTTCTGCTCGGCGCCAAGCGCGTCATCGCCATCGACCGCCTGCCCGAGCGTCTGTCGATGGCGGAAGCCGGGGGTGCCGAGACACTGAATTTCGAAGAGGTCAATGTCGTCGAGCGACTGAACGACATGACCGGCGGCAAGGGGCCCGAGAAGTGCATCGACTCGGTGGGGCTCGAGGCCCATGCCACCGGCTCGCTCGACTCGCTGTACGACCGCGCCAAGCAGGCCATGATGCTCGAGACCGATCGGCCGCACGTGCTGCGCGAGATGATCTATGTTTGCCGCCCGGCCGGCATCCTGTCGGTCCCCGGCGTCTACGGCGGCCTCGTGGACAAGATCCCGTTCGGTGCTTTGATGAACATGGGGCTTACGCTCCGCACCGGCCAGACGCATGTCAACCGCTGGACCGACGATCTCCTGCGCCGCATCGAGGAAGGCCAGATCGACCCATCCTTCGTGATCACCCACAAGGTGGGGCTCGACCAGGGCCCGGAGATGTACAAGACGTTCCGCGACAAGCAGGACGGGTGCATCAAAGTTTTCATCCGGCCATGAGGAGCCGAGCATGAGCGACCGCGTGATAGCCAGCACCGCCCTGACGGGGCGGTCGCGCTCGGCCAATGATCAGCTCGCCAAGGGGCTCGGCTGGTTTTCCATCGGCCTGGGGATCGCCGAGGTTCTTGCCGCCAAGACCCTGGCGCGGTCTCTCGCGCTCGAGGATCAGGAAACCCTGATCCGTGCCTACGGGGCGCGGGAAGTCGCCACCGGGGTAGCGATCCTCGCCAGCCATGACCCCGCGCCATGGATCTGGGGCCGGGTCATCGGAGACGCCCTCGATCTCGCCACCTTGGCCTTCGCCGGACAGCGCACGGAAGACCGGCGGCGCGGCAACGTCGCCCTGGCGGTCGTGGCCGTGGCGGCCGTAACGGTGCTCGATGTCGTCTGTGCCCGCGGGCTCGAGGCCGAGAAGGGCGGGAGGACCACCGCCGTTGCGGACTACGGCGATCGTACGGGGTTTCCCCGGGCGGCTTCGTTCATGAGGGGAGCCGCCCGGAACTTCGAGGTACCAAGCGACATGCGTGTTCCGGACCTGCTGCGGGCGGATGTGTTCGCCCGAAGGACGGCAGGCACCAGGGACCCGGCCACGCTCTGAACCACACCTTGCGTTCGGCTACATCATGCTCGCGGGTCCACCTCGGCGAGGCTGCCGACGACGTCGTCGAGCCTCCCTGTTGCGGCTGGGTACGGGAGCAGTATTGGCGGCGCGGCAAGCCGGTGAATGAATGCTCCAGCCCGATGTGCGGCGTGATGCACGAGGTTTGGCACCGACAGTTCGCCGAGCAACCTCATGATGTCGCCGGGCGAAGCGGGTTCCGCAAGCCACGGCGCGTCGGCGAAGCCCTCCAGGGACGCTGCGTGTTGTCCGTATCCGGAACACGTGAAAAAGGGTATGCGCCGCTTGCGCAGAAGGTGCGCAATCTCTGTGCAAAGGCCATCGCTCAGCCGAACGTCCACGATTGCAACATCCGGCGTTTGCCCGCCCTCGATCAGAAGACGTGCGGCCGATGCGGTGGTCGCTGGGCCAAGCACCTGATATCCGGCGGAAGACAAAGTGTCGCAGAGGTCGAGTCCGATCAAGGTCTCGTCCTCGATGACCAGCACCCAGGTCTTGCGGGTGCCCGCGTCGCAGCCTTTGACGAGATCGCTCGTCTCCAGGTCGGCATTGAACTCAATGGCCGAGGGGATGTACTGTGCCAGGAAATCCAATTGCGTCGCTCCCGCGTGCGTACCAAGCGTGCCACACTTGCGGGAACATAGGGGGCTTCAGGGGCTCATGCTGTCAGGTCTCGTACAATCAGGCCCCGTGGGTGCCGAGCACGGATGAGAAGCGCCTTTGAACCGCCCGGTAGCATTCGCATGCGGCCGCTTCGAGGCCCCGGCGGTCAAGAACGGTGATCCGGCCCGACGCAAACTTGATGACCCCGATTTTCTGGAGCGCACCCGCGCTGAGCGTGACGCTCGGCCGATGGGCCCCAAGCATCATGGCGATGAATTCCTGCGTAAGGGGCAGTTCGTCTCCGGAGGCGCGGTCGTGTGCCATCAAAAGCCAACGGGCAAGACGACGTTCCAGTGCATGAAGCCCGTTGCAGGCCGCCGTCTGCATGACCTGAGCCTGCAACGCTTCATTGTACCGCAGCAGCAGGCGTCGGAAGGGAGCGTTCACCTCCACTTCGAGGTGGAAGTCCTTGGCGTTCATGCGCAGTGCGGTGCCTGGCATCTGCACCATCGATTCGATGTAGGGCGTGTTTACCCCGGAGAGCAGCGGAACCCCCAGCATCCCCTCCCGCCCGACAAGCCCCACTTCGACCTGCATCCCGTCCTCGAAACTTGCCACGAGAGAAATGACCGCGGAATCGGGGAAATATACAGCCTCGATCTCGGCATCCGGATTGTAGAGGATCTGCCGCAACGCCAGGGAGACCGGGCTCAGCTTCGGCATCAGCCCTGCCAATACGTCCGCAGGCAATGAGGCGAGCAGACGATTGCGGGGCCCTGGGAAGCAAGGAACGACCATGCCAACACTCCTTGCACAGTGACTGGCGGGAGTGATGGCCTCTCTCAGTCGGGCGAACAAAACTATGGTCATAGTGGCGTAGGCGGAGCTTGTTTTCAATCGCCCGCTTGACGCCAGCGGGTGACCGGACCGAATTCCATAACGCGGATCGGATTCATTAGAAGTTTTGACGTTCTGTCGCATTTGCAGGTTCACCATCCTGCGGCTCCTCCACTCGGCCAGTCGAAGGCAAGCCTGACCAGGCATAGAAGGAGCCGGCCCAAGATCTCGGAAGCACGGCTCATGGAACAGGTCATCGGCGCTTCGGGGGAGGGACCCGCCCGGGATCCCGACGGCGACCTCGCGGCATTGGGCAAGCGCCCTAAGACCCCGCACTTCAGCTCGCTTGCCGCCTGCACGACCGCCGACGTTCCCGTCTACATTCCGACCTTCAACAACCCGACCTATGCGGATCACATGGTCCGACAACTCCGGGCCTGGGGCTGCCGCACCATCATCCTCATGGACAATGATTCGACGCTGCCGGAGATGCTCGACTTCCTCCACGCCGCGCGGGGCGAGGTCCGGGTGATCCGCCTGCCGGAGAACCGTGGACCGCAGGATGTCGTTCTCTCCGACGCGAACTATCCGTTGCTGCCGGACGTGTTCTGCGTCACCGATCCGGATCTCGCCTTCAACCCAGACATGCCGGGGGACTTTCTCTACGAGCTTCTGATGCTTACGCACAGACATGCGGTGGGCAAGGCCGGGCTCGCGCTGGACCTTTCCGACCGGCACCTGATGCGGGAGGAGACCTTCCCGATCGGCGGTCGGCACTACCGGATCTGGGAATGGGAGGCGCAGTTCTGGACGCAGCCGGTCGGCGCCATCGATGATGGAAGCGCCGTCTTTCGGGCCAATGTCGACACCACCTTCGCACTTTACAACAAGCAGTTCTTCCGCCGCGAGGCCTTCTATGAAGCGGTGCGCCTGTCCGGGCGCTACACCTGCCGCCATCTTCCCTGGTATAGGGACACCCGCATCCCGGCATCGGAAGAGGCGTTCTACAAGGCGACGCAGAAGCACTCTTACCACATGCGGTAACCCGACACGCTGCCCGGCCGGTAACCATTCGGAAAGCTTGAGACCCGATAAAAGAGCCGCGGGCTCGCAGCCTTAACCCTCGGGATGAAGCGGCGAAAGCGAGCTGCGAGGCCGAACATTGTCGCGGCAATTTGCCGCCGGCAGAAGTGCGCATCGTGGAAAGAGTTTGATGGTTCGCTCCCGTATGGCGATCCGCCGCAAAGGGCGGTCCCGCTCACGCCTCACATGGGCCGGATTGACGGTTGCCCCCTGGTGCGTCGCCGTAGGGCTGCTGGTGTCCTTCGTGGCCGACGCCGGCCAGGATCCGGTCATCGGCGCCACCCGGCTGGACATGACCGATATGGCGCCGGCCTTGCCGGCTGACCTCGTGCCCCCGTCGCCCGCGTTGGCGGGGAGCTTTCCGCTTCCCCTGGGCTCCGATCTCCTGCACGAGGCTCGCCTTGTCGTCGGCAACCCCGACGAGATGGAGGCCGGCCCCGACGAGGCGGACCCCAGGATCGGGCTGAAAGCGAGCCGCACCGACTTTCCCGCAGTCGATCGCAGCCACAGAAGCGATCCATTGGTGTCGCTGCGTCCGACCTTCGACACGCATCTGCGGCGGGCCGGCTCGCTCGAAGCCTTTCGGCGCGAGGGCCTGACCTTCGCGGAGGGCGACCCCTCGGCGCCCCCGATCCTCTTCACCGACCTCATCGGTGAAGCACCCGAGATGGGAACCCTGGCACCCCTGCCGGAAAAGCTCACCATCACGACGAAACATACGCAGGCGGATGCCTCGCCCCGCGCGACGCTCGGCTCGACGACGCCTCACGTGCAGGACGGCTCGACCCCCGGCGTCGCCCGCGCCGTGTCGCTGGCCTCGGCCACCCCGGCCGCGTCCGACACGCGGCCGGTCGAGATCGGCGCCCTGCCGAAGTGGTCGCGCGGCCCGAATGGCCTCGTCAGCGGCAACACCACGGCGGTCGGCCTCATCGAGGCTCACCCCGATTATGCCGCGCTGATCGACGGCGCCAGGGCGCAGAGCGAGCAGCGATGCCTCGCGCAGGCCATCTATTTCGAAGCCCGGAGCGAACCCGAGGAGGGTCAGGCCGCCGTCGCGCAGGTGGTGCTGAACCGCGTCATGAGCGGGCTCTACC
>CAXSEU010000184.1:0-6497 GCA_964236485.1 uncultured Lichenihabitans sp.
TGTTGAACGTGCTCGCGAATCTAACTTGGAGTATGTCAGCAACAGCATGACATACTCTAGCATTGAGCCGAGGCAGAACCCGGACGAAGACGCGGTGAGAATTCCGCAGGTCTCTCAGGCGGCGAGGCTGTCCTCGGGTGGCTTCATGGCGCCGGTCATGATCGCCACGGCGTCCGACATGGTGTGATGCGCCGGGCGGATCACGCAGGCGCGGCGGCCAAGCCGGTGGATGTGGATCCGATCCGCGACCTCGAACACATGCGGCATGTTGTGACTGATGAGGACGATGGGCAGACCCTTGGAGCGGACGTCGAGGATCAGTTCCAGCACCTTGCGGCTTTCCTTCACGCCCAGCGCCGCCGTGGGCTCGTCCATGATGATGACGCGACTGCCGAAGGCTGCCGCGCGCGCCACGGCAACGCCCTGGCGCTGGCCACCCGACAGTGTCTCGACGGTCTGGTTGATGTTCTGGATCGTCATCAGGCCGAGCGCGCTGAGGTGCTGACGCGCCTCCTTCTGCATGGCGGAGCGGTCGAGCATGCGGAACGCTCGGCCGAGGATCCCGGTCCTCCGCCGTTCCCGGCCGAGGAACATGTTGTCCGCGATGGTGAGGGCGGGCGACAGCGCGAGGTTCTGGTACACGGTCTCGATGCCGGCTTCCCGCGCCTCGATGGGGGAGTGGAACTGCACCGCTTGGCCATTGAGGCGGATCTCGCCCTGGTCCGGCTTCACGGCACCCGCGAGAGCCTTGATGAGGGTCGACTTGCCGGCACCGTTGTCGCCAATCACGGCCAGGATCTCGCCCGGGAGGAGATCGAAATCCGCGTTGTCGATGGCCGTGACGCGGCCGAAGCGCTTGACGAGGTTCTGTGCTTGGAGAACCGGTTCTGGGCTCATGAGGACACCTTCCGGATCCATTGGTCGAGTGCCACGGCGACGATGATCAGCACACCCACGGCGAACTGCTGCCAGAGGACATCGAGCCCGGCGAGCGAGACGCTCGAGCGGAAGACTCCCACGATGAGGGCACCGACCAGCGTGCCGACGATCGAACCTCGGCCGCCGAAGAGGCTGGTGCCGCCGATGACCACCGCCGTGATGCTGTCGAGGTTGGCGTCCTGCCCGCTCGTGGGGCTGATGGCGCCGACGCGGCCGATCAGCACCCAGCCGGCCAGGGACGAGATCAAGCCCGCCAGGACGTAGACCCTCAGCAGCACGCGGTCGGTATTGATGCCCGCGAGGCGCGCCGCCTCGGGGTCGTCGCCGACCGCGTAGATGTGCCGGCCGAAGGCGGTCTTGTTCAGCATGAACCAGACGAAGCCCGCCAAGGCGAGCATGAACACCGAGCCGTAGATGATCCGCGCCGTGCCGAAGGCGATCGGCTCGCCCATGGTCAGCAGCATCCCGGCCTTTTCGCGGATGTCGCCGCTGCGGATCGTCTCCGACTGCGAATACCAGGTGTTGAGCGCCGTGAAGATGGACAGCGTCCCGAGGGTGACGATGAAGGGCGGCATGCGCAGCCGCGTCACCAGGAGGCCGTTGAGCGAACCGCACAGTGTGCCGACCAGCAGGCCGGCCGGAAAGCCGATCTCCACCGGCCATCCCAGCGTGACCGAGAGCTTACCCATGACGATGGAGGACAGCACCATGACGATGCCGACCGACAGATCGATGCCGGCGGTCAGGATGATCAGGGTCTGCGCGATGCCAAGGATGCCGATGATCGTGACCTGCAACAGGATGGTCGACAGGTTCGAGCCGGTCGTGAACCGCGTCCAGTTGACCGTGGCGCCGAGGACGACGCCGAGCAGGAGCACGATGAAGGGCACGATGGTCGGGTAGGCATGGAGGAAGCGCTGGAGCCGCTTGAAGAGCGGCTGCTCATAGCCCTCGAAGGCGACGGGCGCGGCGGCGGCGGCGGCCAAGCCCTGTTCGAACTCGGCCGGCTTGCGCGTGTCATGAAGCTCGGACATGGTCGTACCCGCTGCGTCGAGGTGGGCGAGCGTCGTCCCGCCGGCAGGGGCGAAGTGGCGCCCGCCAGCGGGTCTATCAAAGCCTGGATCAGGTCACCCCCAGCAGAGCTTCAGGCCTTCGGCGCTGGTGATCGAGGGGACACCCTGCACCGGCTTGTCGGTGATCAGGGTCGCCCCCGTATCGGTAAAATCCAGGCCGGGAGTCTTTTCCGGCTTCTTTCCGCTCTTCACGAAGTCCGCGATAGCCTGGACGCCCTTGGCGGCCATGAGAAGCGGGTATTGCTGCGACGTCGCCCCGATGGTGCCGTTCGCGACGTTCTTGACGCCGGGGCAACCGCCGTCGATCGCTACCACGAGCACGCCTTTATCCTTGCCGGCCGCCTTCAGGGCCTCGAAGCCGCCGGCCGCCGCAGGTTCGTTGAGGGCGTAGACGACATTCACGTCGTCGGCTTTCTGCAGGATGTTCTCCATCGCCTTGCGGCCGCCTTCCTCGGCGCCCGCCGTCACGTCGCTGCCGACGATGCGCGGATCATCCGAGGGGCTGAAGTGCTTGGGGTTCTTCACCGGGATCCCGAACCCGGTCAGGAAGCCGTTGTGACGCAGGTAGTCGACGGTCGGCTGGTTGGCCGCGAGGTCAAGCGTCGCGATCTTGGCGTCCTTGGTCTTGTCGGGTCCGAGCGTCCCCTTGGCCCATTCCCCGATGAGCTTGCCGGCCTTGAAATTGTCGGTCGCGAAGGTGGCGTCGGCGGCGTCGATGGGATCGAGCGGCGTATCGAGCACGATGACGAGCAGCCCCGCGTCGCGGGCCTTCTTGACCGAGGGAACGATGGCGCTCGAATCGCTCGGCACCAGCATGAAGCCTTTCGCACCCGCCGCGATGAGGGCCTCGATAGCTTGAACCTGGCCGTCGTTGTCCCCGTCGGCCTTGCCGGCGTAGGATTGCAGCGTCACGCCGAGTTCCTTGGCCTTGGCTTCGGCGCCCTCCTTCATCTTCACGAAGAAGGGATTGGTGTTGGTCTTGGTGATGAGTCCGACGATCTCACCGGCTGCCAGCGCCGGCAGCGTCATGGCCGCGAGAACGCTTCCCGCAAGCAGAATTTTCTTCAACATGGCATTTCCTCCTGTACCGTCTGTTTTGTCGTCCGCGAAGACCGACCGGTGCGACGCGACGTTGACGGCACCATCCCGTATTCAGCCGCCACCGGCAAGTTGTCACGGCATCGTCCCGAACTTTTTCTTACCCGTCCGGTCGCCGCGTGGCACCCCGCCGTGGAAGGTGGGTCCGAGATCGACGCTTCGACAACGTCTCCATGTCGGATATGCTTGGCCGCGTCACTGCCATAGAGGACCGACATGGCCCGTAAGCCGAACTACGATTTCGAGCGCAAAGAGAGGGAAAAGGCCAAGGCCGCCAAGGCCGCCGAGCGCGCCAAGGCCAAGGCCGAGAAGAACGAGGCCGCCAAGGCGACCGGCGACAAGCCCGAATCAGCCGACTCTTAGGCCTGTCGGCCACTCTCCCGTCCGGTCGGGGGGCAGACTTCCGCATGGCCGGAGGCGCCTCGATGAAGCCGTGGGTCTTGATCGACACGGCCGTCGTTCCGGGCGGCGGCCTGCTCCGCCTGCTGCGACGCGACACCGAATTCTCGATGAGGCTCGGCGAGGTCGAACTCATGGGGAGCAGGTCGCCGGGATCCGAGCGGGCCTTGGCGGCGCTGGGATGCGCGAAGCTCACGGGGAGGGATCCGGCGCGCGTGCTGATCGGGGGCCTCGGCATGGGATTCACGCTTCGGGCCACCCTCGACCTGCTCGGGGCGCGAGCCGAGATCGTGGTCGCCGAACTGATCCCGGCTGTCGTAGCCTGGGGCCGGGGTCCGATGGCGTCGCTTGTCGGTCCCGGTCTCGCGGATCCCCGTGTGACCATCCGCGAGGACGACGTCGGTCGGATCATCGAAGGCTCGGCGGCAGAGTACGATGCGATCCTGCTCGACGTCGACAACGGCCCGGCAGGGCTTACCCGCCGGACCAATCATGCGCTCTATGGGCTCCGAGGTCTCTCCGCCGCCTATGCGGCGTTGCGGCCGGGCGGTGTCATGGCAGTCTGGTCGGCGTGGGCCGAACCATCCTTCACTCTGCGTCTCCGTCAGGTCGGATTCGCGGTTCAGGAAAACGCCGTCCGGGCGCAGGGATCCAGGGGAGCGCGCCACGCCATCTGGGCTGCCGAACGCCCAAGCTCTCAGCGCCAATGCGCCGATCAGCGGGCTCGTCCCGCTGATCGCTTGTAGGCGCGGGCGGTTCAGCAGCTTTCGGGGGTGTACCGGCACTTCAGTTCGGTGTTGATCTCGAGCTCCCTCGCCCCCGCGCTGCCGGCCGGGTAACCGCCATAACTTCCATCGGGGCCGCGGACATAGTTGCCGTAGCCATAGCGGTTGACGTGGTAATTCGGGTCTTCACCGGCCGCGCGATGTTTCTTGAGGCGTTCATAGCGTGGCGGCGCCGGTTCGAAGGCATTCGCGGGTGAACACAAAGGTGCAAGGGCCAGAAGGCCGGCCGTGAGTAACGTGAGCCTGATCATCGTCGTTACCATTGATGCGTCGTGGTTGCTGCGTTCTTGAAAACGCTGTGCGGACAGGAAAGGGTTCCCGGCGCCGGTGCGCCATTTCCTCTCGGATCCGGCGATGTCGCGGTGCAAGCGATGGGAAGGAAAACGATGCGGGCCGTCTGGGTCGTCGTCGGCGGACTGCTCGGGTTCGTGCCCGGTGCCGGTGCCGGGTTCGTCGTGGCTCTTACGGCGATGTCCGTGTCGACACCGCCCAGGATGGCACTTACGGAATGCGGGAGATGATCGTGTGCCTCCCCGTCGGGGCGCTGCTGGGGCTGTTGACCGGAGTCGCTTGGGGTCGAAGACCGGCCTGTGGATCGGCTGAGCACGCATCCGCAAAGCGGCCGTTCGGTGCTGGCACCCGGCAGGCGGCGCCGAAGAGACGGCGGCCGCCTGCCAAGAATCCGCTTCTCCGATGCGCTCGGTCGATCGTAACCTCCGGGGCGGGGGATCGAGCCGGGAGTCGTTCATGACGCGCGAGAAAGGTGCGGCGACGCCGATCGCCGATGCGGACCCGCTTTGCCGATTCTCGGCGGCGGAGTTGAGCGCCGCTTATGCGGACCGTCGCCTGTCGCCCGTGGAGGTAGTGACTGCCGTCCTCGACCGCGCCGAGGCGATCCAGCCCCTCTTCAACGCCTTCACGCGCATCGACCGGACGGGCGCGCTCGCGGATGCCCGCGCCTCGGAGGCACGCTGGCGCGCCGACGCTCCGTCCTCGCCGATCGATGGCGTTCCGACCACGATCAAGGACGTCGTCTGGGTGGAGGGCTGGCCGATCCGCTACGGCAGCCCGAGCACGGCCGACGCGCCCTGCGAGCGCGACGCCCCTGCGGTCACGCGGCTGAGGGCGGCGGGCGCCACGATCCTGGGCCTGACCACGACGCCGGAATTCGGCTGGAAGGCGCTGACCGACGGTCCCCTCACCGGCATGACCCGAAATCCCTGGAACCCGGACCTCACGCCGGGCGGCTCCTCCGGGGGCGCCGCCGTCGCGGCCGCCACGGGCGCCGGGGTGCTGCACCTCGGGACAGACGGGGGCGGCTCGATCCGGGTGCCGTCCGCCTTCACGGGTATCGTGGGCCTCAAGCCGAGCTACGGCCGCGTTCCGGCCTATCCGCCGAGCGCCTTCGGCACGGTGGCCCACCTCGGGCCGATGGCCCGGCACGTCGATGACGCCCGGGCCATGCTCGCGGCGATGTCGGGACGCGACGCCGGGGATTGGCTGCAGGGGCCGGCCGCACTTCCTCCTCTGGCCGGACACTTGCAGGGCTTTTCCGACGCCAGGATCGGCTACTGGTCGCGGCCGCCGTGTGGTTTCGTCGACCCCGAGGTCGCCGCGACGATCCAAGCCGTCGTCGACGATCTCGACGCACGAGGCGCTGAAATAACCCCGATCGGTCTGCCGGACGGCGACGTGCTCGAAATCTTCAACGCGCTCTGGTACGCCGGTGCCGCGACCCGGGCGGCGTCGTTGTCATCCGAGGCGCGCGCGAAACTCGATCCCGGGCTCCGCGAGATCGTCGCCGCCGGGGAGGCCTTCACGGCGGTGCGCTACGTCCAGGCCATGGCGGCGCGGGCCGAGTTCGGGCGGGCCATGGACGCGCTGCTCGAGCGTTACGACATCGTGGTGTCGCCGGCCACCGCCATTCCGGCCTTCGAGGCCGGTTGCGAAGTGCCGCCCGGCAGCGGCCTCAAACGCTGGATCGAGTGGGCGGGCTTCAGTTTTCCGATCAATCTCAGCCAGCAGCCGGCCGCGACGGTGCCTTGCGGGCGAACGGCCTCGGGCCTTCCGATCGGCTTGCAGATCATCGGCCCGCGAGGCGAGGACGCGCGCGTGCTGGCCTTTGGGGCGGCCTTCGAGGCCGCTTTTCCGGGTTTCTTCCTGTGAGTTCGACGCGGAGGCGCCGCCGGATCTAAAAGCGGTG
>CAXSEU010000184.1:6507-7155 GCA_964236485.1 uncultured Lichenihabitans sp.
GTCCGGAGCCCCGCGGTTCAAACCGATGTTGGTGCCGACATCCAACTGGGTGTTGGGTTCGACGAGATAGGCCAATGCCGCGTCGAACGTATACATGTCGGAGCTGTGCGGCTCACTGCTGACCGACGAGTAGAGTTCGGCAATCCCTGTCAGGTCCTTGATGCCCGGGATCGCGTGGCTGATGTTGACGATATTGGTGAAGTTGACATGCGTGCCCGCAGTGTTGACGTTCCGGAGCGCATCGAATTCGGTCTGCAGCGTCGCGGTGAAATCGTTGGGCAAGGCCACGGTCATGGGGGCGGTCAATCCGCCTTCCACCTGACCGTCGCTGACGTTGCGGGTTCCGCTCGGCAATCTGAGGTAGGGGATCAGCGCGAAGGCATACTTGCCTCCGTCGTTCCCGAGGATGTTGATCTTGCTGGCCAGGGTGACGTCGCCGAAGCCGCTGCCCTTCGACAGGGTGGTGCCGGTCGCGTTATCGACCGTCCGGGTATCGAGGAAGCCGGCGAATGCGACTTCGATGTCGATGGAACTTGTGATGCCGGCTTTCAGGACCGGGTCGGCGGCCTCGAACGTGCTGGTCGACGCACCCTGCCGGTTGGTCGCGGTGTAGTTGAGGACATCGCTTTCGATCTGAAAGTGCCCAGC
>CAXSEU010000185.1:0-3534 GCA_964236485.1 uncultured Lichenihabitans sp.
CGTCATGACGCTCCCGTCAACCAGCACGAAGCACCCGGGAAGAACGTCGACGTCCCGATCGGGAGAGCCATGGGACAGGGCTCCGGCGACGATCCGAATGATGGGACCGGTGTCCTCCAGCGGATCGCCGGGCCCGACCGAGGCGACGGGCCTCGGTTGGCCCGACGCGGCGAGGATGCGCGACCCCGGCCGCAGGTCCTCCACCGGGACCCGCCCCTCGGTCGTGAGGATAAGCGATCCCTCCCGCACAGCGCTGCTCCCTTGCGCCGATCGTTCGCGCCGGCTCGAACGGAACTTATCGCAGGCGTCGCCGCCGATGCAAGAAAGGCTCGTCGATCTCGGTTAAAGCTCGAGGGCGACGCTCTTGATCACGGCGAAGACCGGCACTCCCGGCCGGAGTTCGAGATCGACCAGGGACCGACGCGTGATGCGGGCCAGCAGGGCCGCCCCGGCACAGAGGACCCGTACCTCGACCGAAGGGTTGCGGTCGGTCTGCCGCGTGGGGATGGAGTCGACGACGCCCGGAATGATGTTGAGGGCGCTGAGACCTTCCGGCCGGCCAGCGCTCAGCATGACATCGCGCGCCAGGATCCGGATGCGCAGCCGCGCACCGACCGGCAGAGCGATGCACGGCACCTGCAGCAGGCCGGCGGGCGTCGTCAGGATGGTGAGCCCGAAAACCTCGTCCTGTTCGGTCACCGAGGCCTCGAAGACCGCACCGGCCTCGCGCGAGGCCGCGAGCGCCGATGTGCGGGACGACAGCAGGTCGAGCGCGGGACCCGATGCCGTCACCGCACCGCCGTCCAGAACCACCAGCGTATCCGCCAGGCGCGCCACTTCGGCGATGGAATGGGACACATAGACGATCGGCATGCCGGCCCGGTCACGCAGCCGTTCGAGGTAAGGGAGGATCTCGGCCTTGCGGTCCTCGTCGAGCGCCGCCAGGGGCTCGTCCATCAGCAGCAGGCGCGGCCGCGACAGCAGCGCCCGGCCGATCGCGACGCGCTGCTTTTCGCCGCCGGAAAGCGTCTTGGGCCGGCGCGATAGAAAATCGCCGAGGCCGAGGAGATCGACGATGTCGCCGAGTTCGGATCCCGCAGCACCGCCGCGTGCGAACCATCGGCCGAAAAGCAGGTTCTGCCGGACGCTGAGATGCGGAAACAGGCGCCCTTCCTGGAAGACGTAGCCAATCCCGCGACGATGGGACGAGACGTCGACGTGGCCTGCGGTATCGAGCAACAATGCGCCGCCGACCTCGACGCGGCCGCTGTCCGGCCGCACCAGACCGGCCATGACGTTGACCAGCGTCGATTTACCCGAGCCCGACCGGCCGAACAATGCCGTCACGCCCGAGGGGGCGGCGAACCGGCCGTGTAGGCGGAAGCTCCCCTGACGGTGATCGACCTCGACCGAGATGCCCCCGCTCATCCGCCGAGCCGGCGGACGGCGCCGCGCGCCATCCGTTCGGACGCCGCCAGGGCCGCCATGGACACGGCGATCGAGACCAGGGTCAGTCGCAACGCTCCGGATTCGCCTCCCGGCACCTGGGTCAAGGTGTAGATGGCGGAGGGGAGCGTCTGCGTTTCCCCCGGGATGTTCGACACGAAGGTGATGGTGGCGCCGAATTCCCCCATGGCCTTGGCGAAGCTCAGGATCAGTCCGGCGATGACGCCCGGCAGGCTCAGCGGCAGGGTGACGGCGGCGAACACGAGGAACCGGTTGGCGCCGAGCGTGCCGGCCGCCTCCTCGAGCCTGGGGTCGACCGCCTCGATCGACAGGCGGATCGCCCGCACCATCAGCGGAAAGCCCATGATGGCGCAGGCGAGGGCCGCGCCCGTCCAGCGGAACGACAGGACGATGCCAAAATGCTCGGCCAGAAAGGCGCCGATGGGCCCACGCCGGCCGAAGCCGAGGAGCAGAAGGTATCCGGTCACGACCGGGGGCAGGATCAGCGGCAGATGCACCAGCGTATCCAGCACCGACTTGCCCCAGAAGCTACGGCGGGCCAGCAGGTAGGCGATCGCGATCCCGATCGGCAGGCTCGCGGCCGAGGCGGTGGTGGCGACGAGAAAGCTGAGCCGAAGCGCCGTCCATTCGTCCGGCCCCAGGCCCAGCACGGGCCCGACGCCCGCCATGTCAGGAGGCGTCGGCCGGCCGGTTCAGCACCGTGAATCCCTGCCTCTCGAACGCCATCCGGGCGGCCGGCCCCCGCAAGAAGTCGAGGAACGCGGCGGCGTCGGGGCTTGTGGCGTCCCTGGTGACGGCGACGGGATAGATGATCGGCGGGTGGCTGTCGTCCGGGAACTTGCCAATGATCTTGACGGAAGGGTCCGCGGCGGCGTCGGTCGCATAGACGATGCCGAGTGGGGCCTCGCCCCGCGACACGAGCAGCAACGCGGCGCGGACGCTCTCGGCCTGGGCGACCTTGTCCTTCACGCCCTCCCAGGCGCCGAGCTTTTGCAGGGCCGCCTTGCCGTATTTGCCGGCCGGAACGGCGTCCACGCTGCCCATCGCGAGCCTGCCCCGACCCAGCGCCGTCGCGAGATCGAAGTTCTGCCGGATGTCGAGCGACAGCGTCGCATCCTTGGGGGCGATCAGCACGATGCTGTTGGCCAGAAGATCGATGCGGGTTTCCGACTTGATCAGGTTCTTGCCCGCGACCTCGTTCATCCAGTCGCGGTCGGCAGAGAAGAAGAGGTCGGCCGGGGCCCCCTGTTCGATCTGCCTGGCCAAGGTGTTCGATGCCGCGAAGGCGAGTTTGGGGGGCGCCTTGCCGTCCTTCGTCCAAGCGGCCGCGACCTCGTCGAGGGCATCCTTGAGACTGGCGGCCGCGAAGACCACCGGCGCGGCCGATTGCGCGGTGGCGGGCGGGACGGGGGCCAGGACTTGAGCGACGCCAAGAAGCGCCGCCGCCATGGCGAAACCGAGTCGTCGCGTCACCTTCATCATGCTCTCCAGGCCCGACCATGCTGGAGCGAGGACTATCTCGAACCGCGGTCGAGGTCCATGCGCAGGGGCCAGTCTTCTACGGCGGGAACAGCGGATAGAACAGGCCCGAGGCCCCCCGTGCCCCGGTGACGCTGAGGTGACCACCGTCGAAGAACACCGGGCGCCCGCCAGTCTCCAGGCGGCACGACGTTCCGTCGCACATCCGGTCGGCGGGATCGATCACCGTGAAACCATACCTCTGCCGCAGCGCCTCGATGATCCCGAGCGAGTCGCGTTGCGCGTCCCGCGCTCGGGCGAGATCGATCGGCGGCGGCGGCGCCTCGTGCCGCAGGGCCGCCATGGCCAGCGTCCAGAACACCAAAAAAACGAACTGGGACGACACGAGCAACACCACGACCGTCCGCCCGAGCTTCGTCAGGGCATCGAGCCCTTTGGCGAGCTCATTCAGCCGTGGCCCGGCGATGAACCAGTTGGCGGCGAGCACCACGGTCCGCAGTTCGGGATGCGCGCCGATGTAAGCCATCGCCGCGTCGTTGAAAGCGGCGCAGCCCGGCATATCCGGGAAGGCGACGCCGAGCAGCGGCA
>CAXSEU010000185.1:3544-4926 GCA_964236485.1 uncultured Lichenihabitans sp.
GGAGACGCCGGCGGCATCATGCGCCGCCGCGTCGCTGTCGAGCGTCGGGGTCCACATGCGGGCGTAGGAATTGCCCCAGAGCACCACTGTCGGCGGCACGCCGGAGGCGCCGAACCGGCAGGGCGGCCCGGTGGCCGACGTCGCGTTCTCGGGCCGGCACTCGCCGTTGATCGCGTCGTACTGCCCCTTGGCGAGCGTCAGGACATCGGCCGGGAGGGTGGCGGGGCCGGAGCCATGCTTCCCCACCTGTTCGACCGCGCCCCCGGCCGCGACCACGATGGCGGTCGCGGCCGCCGCCGCGGCGAAGAGGGCGCGCCGGCCGGGAAGCACCGCGCGGGTGATGAAGGGACGCTCGACCAGCCACCAGGAGAGGATCGAGAGCACAAAGGTCAACCCGATCAAGGCGGCGCTCTCGCCCGCGCCGGGCACAGCGCTTCGGCCATAGCTGGCGAAGACCAGCAGCGGCCAGTGCCAAAGGTAGAGCGAATAGGAGATGCGGCCGACGGCGACGAGGGGCGGCGCCGACAGCAGCCGCGTCGCGGCGCCCGGCGCCGTCGCCTTCGTGCCGGCCCGGATCACGAGCGCCGCGCCGCCGCACGGCAGGAGCGCGGCCGCCCCCGGAAACGGCGTCTGCCGCGTGAAGGCGAGGACCGAAATCGCGATGAGCACGAGGCCGAGCAGTCCCTGGGCGGTCGAGGCCGTGCGGCTTTGGACGCCGGGCGGCCGCAGGGCCAGGAGCCCGCCGAGCAGCAGTTCCCAGGCACGCCACGGCAGCAGGTAGAAGGCGGCGCTCGGCGCCGCGACCGCACCCCAGGCCGCCCCCGCGAAGGACAGCATCGCGAGGGTGACGAGGGCCGGGCCAGTCAGCCCCGGCCTGCGGCCGAGGCCCAGCAGCAGCCAGGGGTAGACGAGATAGAACTGCGCCTCGACCGAGAGCGACCAGGTATGGAGAACGGGCGTCAGGCTGAGGTTGTCGGCCGCGAAGTAGTCGTTGGCCATGCTGTAGAAGAGCATGTTCGAGGTGAATAGGGCGGCGTTCACGAGGCTGGTGCCAACCGGGCGGAGGTCTCCGGGCAGGAGAACGAAGAGGCTGACAGCGGTCGAGACCAGCACGACCAGGAGCAGCGCGGGCGCGATGCGGCGCAACCGGCGCTCGTAGAACCGCATGATGGAGAACCGCCGGCCGCGCAACTCCGCGTCCACGATCGCGGTGATCAGGAACCCCGAGATGACGAAGAAGATGTCGACGCCGACGAAGCCGCCCGAGAACGGTGCGACCCCGAAATGGAACAGGATGACGGCCACCACCGCGACGGCCCTGAGGCCGTCGATGTCGGGGCGGTATCGACCGGGGCCGCGAAGGCGCGGCGCGGTGGCGGAGG
>CAXSEU010000185.1:4936-7148 GCA_964236485.1 uncultured Lichenihabitans sp.
TCGGCTGCCGGGTCGCGCGGCAAAGGCCGGCCAATCCTTATGCCCGCCGGGGTGACGTTTCGGCAACCTGGTCACGTGAGACCTGTCGGTAGCACCGCCACGACCCAAAAGGCGTTCCTGTGGCAACCCAACTCGCCGCCTAAATCCGCTTGGCGGCCGACCTTTGGACGGCGGGACAAGACTTGCGATCTGCCCACCTGCGACCACAGGAGAACAAAAGCACGAAAAGCGGACATTTGATGTGCTACCAAAAACCGGCCAACTTGATTAACGATCGACAGGCGAGGCTGAAAGCGTGCCCGATCCCGTTCCGGCCTCTCCCGATCCGTCCGACGCGGTGCTGTTCTCCACCCGCATCCGCCCGCATCGTTCCATGACGCTGGCCCAAGTGCGGCGCGTGATCATCGCCGTGGCGGTCGCGAGTTTCGTGGCGACCCTGCCGTTCGTCCTGATGGGGGCCTGGCCGGTTGCAGGCTTCATGGGTCTCGACGTGCTCGCCGTCTGCATCGCCTTTCGGGCGAACTTCCATGCGGCCCGCGCCTACGAAGACGTGCGGGTCACGGTGCTCGAACTGCTGCTCGCCAAGGTCGATCCGCGCGGCGCGCGGGCCGAATGGCGCTTCAATCCCTCCTGGGTTCGGCTTGAGCCGAAGACCCATCAGGAGTTCGGCATGCAGCGGATCGATCTCGTGTCCCGCGGCAGACGCATCGAGGTCGCGGGGTTCCTCGGCCCCGACCAGAAGGAGGCCTTCGCGAGCGATCTCTCCCGTGCGCTGGCGGAGGCGCGACGCGGCCATCGCTATTCCTGAGGGGTTGGCTCGGGGCAGAACACCTCGATCGCGGCCGGCAGGATCGAGAACACGGCCGGGGTCCTGGTGACGATCTCGCCATCGGCGTTGACCGAGCGGGGAGGGCGCGTGCGGATCTCGAACCGCTTGCCGGTCAGCGTCCGGATCTCGGTCCATCGGTGTGTCTGTCCGGAGCGCAGCGCCGGCAACAGCATCATCAGCCGCCACACCTTGTCGACCTCGAGGCTGTAGAGGTCGAGGCGTCCGTCCGCCACGCTGGCGTTCTCGCTGACCGTCATACCGCCGCCGTAATGGCGGCCGTTCCCCACCGCGAAATGCACGGTCCGCGAGCGCTGGCGCTCGCCGTCGCTCTCGATGTCGACGTGGAACGCGCGCAGGCGGCTCAGCACCCGAAATCCCGCGACCGCATAGCCCCACGCGCCCCATCGCCGCTTGGCGTCGCGCGTCAGGGCGCGGGTGAGGTCGACCCCAAGGCCGAGGCTCGCCACGTTGAAATAGGGATGGCCGTTGACGTCGCCGAGGTCGATCCGACGGCGGTATCCCGCCGCGACGAGGGCCGCGGCGCCCGGCAGATCGAGCGGGATGTCCAGCGTCCTGGCGAGGTCGTTGGCGGTCCCGAGCGGAAGGATGCCGAGGGGCAGGCCGGTCTCGATCAAGCTTTGAGCGGCGGCGTTCAGCGTGCCGTCTCCGCCGCCGATCACGACAGCGTCCACCGATCCCTTCGCGGCGCGGATGAGACGCGACACATCCTCGCGACGATCGCAGTGCTGGTGATCGACCGCGATGCCAGCCGCCTCGAGAGCCGCTTTCGCGTCGCGGGCCAGCTCACGGCCGCGGCGGCTATGTTCGTTGACGAGGAGCAGCACGCGGGAGGGGCGGGGTCCCGGATGCATAGGGTAGGCGTCAACCGAACGTCGCGGGGTCCGGGCCGATACGGCCGTGCGGATCGTCGAGTGCCGCCAGCTCGCCCATGTCGCCCGCGTCCAGCCGAAAGTCGAAGACGTCGGCGTTCTCGATGATCCGCGCCGAAGTCGCGGATTTCGGGATGACGTTGAGCCCACTGTCGATGTGCCAGCGGATCACAACCTGGGCGGGCGACCTGCCGTGCTTCGCGGCCAGCGCGACCACGACCGGATCCTGGAGCAGCTTGCCGCGCCCGAGAGGGCTCCAGGATTGCGTCACGACGCCATGGCGCGCGTGGAACGCTCGCAGGTCGTGCTGCTGGAAACGCGGGTGAAGCTCGATCTGGTTGACGGCGGGAACGACGCCGGTCTCGTCGATGATGCGGCGCAGGTCGTCGATGGCGAAGTTGGAAACGCCGATGGACCGCGCCTTGCCGGCTTCCCGCAGTTCGATGAAGGCACGCCAGGTCTCGACGTAGCGGTTCTTCTTCGGGATCGGCCA